>JALZEV010000108.1 GCA_030861865.1 Thermoproteota archaeon
CTCTGTGCTCTTCTAACACCGCAACAGAAACAACGTGGCCCTTCTTAACAAAGCCTAGTTTGCGAAAGTTTGAAAACCCAAACTCGATCTTGCACATGATGTAGCCGATTATTTTACTGTTCAGCTCTGCAATGATGAATGCCTCTGGAAGCTCTCGCAGAATTGATTCAAAAAAGTAGTCTGAGTAGTGCTCTGGCAGAGCGGCCATGTTAATATCTATTACCGCTTGGAGATCACTCGCCTCGCAGCGGCGTATAACATAGTCGCCCACTTTTCGCAGAGCTGTTTGCAAAGTAATAACTACTACAAAACCGAAACACACTATTTAATCTTACATGTGCTCTGCATGACAACAATACTTTAATTGGATTAACCCAAAAGAAATCTTCGTGGCTACTACTTTCCTGAACAGCGATTATTCTCGTGTAGTTCCAATAGTTTCATCATTCTTTACATTAAAAGATACACAGCTGAACGTCAGGGAAAACTACATTGAGTTCCTGGTAGCCGATACTGACATCAAGGATAAGTTCCCGATCTTACTCAAAGAGTTGAGCAAGATCGGCATGGTCCCTACTGCCAGAAGGCAGAAATATTTCTCAAGACTGATGCCTGCCTTGTCGTCCGCAATAAGGCTCCAGATAGAGGATGGCGTAGTTATCGCCGTATTTAAGGTTCCAAAACAAAAGATTAGAGCCAAAAGAAAACTGCCTTTGCATCTCATATTCTTTGCAATTGCCGTCATCTTTGTATTCTACGACGGCTTCATGCGCTCAAGCAGTATATTTGCAAAGACCTATGTAAGCGATCCTGTCCTGCTTGCAGGAGCTTACACGATATCGCTCATGGGCATACTGGGCATACATGAGCTTGGGCATATGATAGCTCTCAAGCATTATAATATCAAGGCATCATGGCCATATTTTATACCTGGTGTTCCCGGCTTTATACCGACATTTGGCGCCTTGATAACCCAGCAGAGTAATATGCCCAACAAGAATGTCATGTTTGACGTGGGCATTGCTGGACCAATTGCAGGGTTGATAATAACGGTAATTGTATCGATCTATGGCTCTGCTATATCTACCCTCATAACTCTAGATGAGTACCAGAGGCTATCTGAGGAAGACAGGCTATTTTCATTCAATACTGGCCTGCTCATGATTGCTACACTCCATATGACCGACAAGGTAGTGGAGAACATGGTTCTAGTAATGTCGCCTCTTCTTTTTGCTGCCTGGATAGGATTTGCACTTACGTCCATCAACCTCGTCCCTGCTTGGCAGCTTGACGGCGGGCATCTTGCTCGCGCTATGTTTGGAGAGCGCTGGCACAGAATTATAACCTATGCAGGCATAGGAACGCTGTTCCTGATGGGATTTTGGCCGATGGCAATACTAGTCCTGATACTTAGTCAGAGGATCCCTAGTAATGCTCCCTTAGATGACGTCACATCACTCTCTCAAAGGCGCAAGATGCTCTTTTTCATAACCCTTGGCATCGCCATAGTAACTGCACCAATCCCAAGCTCTATCCTGCCTTGGGCTTGAGCAGGGTTATGTCTGCGTTTGATAAGACGAGTGTCCTGAAGTTCTTGCCATGCTTTTCTTGCACTTTTTGCAAGATGTCCTTTGTGCCAGAGTAGGTGGTAAAACCAAGTTTTGTCTTGGTGTAATAATGGGGCAGGGTAGAGGCAAGCCCCATCTCATATTTCAGCCGCAGCTCTTCGATGAACAGCAAATGTTCAAGACCATCGATGTAGGGGCTTAGATGCAGCTGCTCTGGCTTGAGCCGGCCCTCTATGAACATCTGAAGCGCTCCGCCCCCAACTCCTTCGCGGGTTTCTGCAAGCAGTATTGCCGTGCCGCCCTCCTTGACGATGTGGATAGAGTTCCAAAGTGAGTTGAGCGCACTGGCAAGCGTCGAATGTGTGCTAGCTTCATCGCTTGCACTTATTATGGCACATTTGACCGGCTCAGCCTCGATGATCGAGATTGACTGAAGTTGCGCAATTGCCTTGTCAAACGCTTCCTTGATGCTTCCGATATGGATTCCCACCACATTGTCACCGTTAGCCACCAGTTCAATAGATATCGCCGGTGTGCTCTCAATTGCAGAAGTGGCGATCTTGAGAGGATCTCCTTTAACTCCAGGTGTTGGCCTATTGTCCTTTCTTGCCTTGAACGCCTCTGCCATCTGATCCGCAAGCAAATTACGCAGTAAAGTAGTCGGCGCACCTGCGAATCCAAACAGCGGATCGTATGCAACACTTGAAACAATGATGGTGTTCTGGAACTTGGCCATTCGTTCATCCAGTGACTGGTAACCGATGCGATTGATTGAGGTTGTTTCGATGCCGGTCAAGTTGGCGCGCAAGATGCTTGCGATCTTGTGCGGAACATCGATTGTAAATCTGAACCCCCTTGTATGGGCTTCTTCTGCAAGCATCATTATAATCTTGGCCGCAGCCTTTGAGCCAGACAGCCCTAGAAAGAGCATTTTATCAGTTAGGGGCACGCCAGATGTTATTGCTGTCTTGGCGTCTTGTTGCAGTGGCACCTGAAATGTGGAAGAGATCTGGTTTGCTAAGTTTTCAAACTTGATGTCGAGCACCACATCGGTATTGCCGTACCTTAGCCAAATCTCCGGCATAGAGTCTCTGTGTTATGAAGGGTTAAAATAAATCCTTTTTTACATCTACTATGTGCCAATACAGCCTAAGGAATTTGTGCTTCAGTTTGCATCATTTCTGCTCAAGAGCAACTCTCTGAGGTTTGGAGTGTTCACTCTTGCAAGCGGCAAACAGAGCGCTTACTATATCGACCTGCGGGTGCTGCCTAGCTTTCCGGGATATTTTCGGCTGGGGATAAGTGCATTGAAAGACATGGTGGCAGAAAAGATAGGCGGGTTTGATACCTTTGCCTCGGTGCCCACCTCTGGGCTTGTGTTTGGCTCTGCCCTAGCCTATGAAATGAACAAACCCTTCATTTATGTCAGAAAGGAGCCTAAAGCCTACGGCACCAACAAAATGATTGAAGGCTTCTTAGAGCCAGATTCAAAAGTTATCATTGTAGACGATGTTGCAACGACCGGTACTTCTGTTAGCAGCGCAGTCGAAATAATGCGAGCTAACGGCGGTATCGTAGAAGATGTGGTGGCGCTTGTAGACCGGCACGAGGG
>JALZEV010000114.1 GCA_030861865.1 Thermoproteota archaeon
AATTATATCGTAAACGCCATATACACCTGATACTTCAACGGCTTCCGGCAATTTTCTTATTTCTCGAATTATTTCCTCTTCAGAACCCAAGTCGCAATTGATAAGAACATATGCTGTTGGCATGGATTATGGTTGATTTGGTTGTATTATTAAAATTTCTGCTTCGACAGCTTTTTAGCCTTGATATAGTCTACAAAGTAGAACAGGTATGCTCGCTCATTTATTTTGAGAACCCATGGGATAAATGATTCATTCTTGCTACTCTTTTCCCCTATTTCAAAGCCTGAATTTTCCAAAAGCCTGCGGAAAGATTGTGCATCGTAGATCTTTTCCGCTGGTGGGTCGCGATTATAATCATACGGATCAGCAATTATCACATCGGCATGCGGCTTAAGTAGCCAGTGTATTGACGCTAGAAGCTTTTTCGGATCCACAAGCTCAAGTAGGTTCAATGAAAGTATCAGGTCAAACTTGCTGGGGTTGAATGGTGTGTTCAGTAAGTCAGATACACAAAACTCAACATTTCCACGTTTTAATTCGTACATCTTTTTTCTAGCTTCGCGGATGAATGAGAAGGAGATGTCTATGCCAATTGCAAACGCATACTTTTGCGCAAGGAGCATAGTACTATAGCCCATTGAACATGCTATGTCAAGTGCAACCCCATCCATCTTGGGGTTGATGCTGTGCACTATCCTGTTGTAAACTTCATTTGGCTTCAATCGCCATCGGAGTGATTTGAGCAACCTATCTTCTATAGAATGCTCATACTGAGTCCACCTGTAAGGGACAAACCAGCTGCCTCCCTCTTCATATCTGTCGTTTGATATAGAGCCCGGCGAAAGTCTTGATCCACTCTCCTTCAAAAACTGCTTCATCTCTTTTGTCCTGCTGTCCAGAAGCCACCTTCCGTACATCTGCGGTCGGCCTGCGGCATAGGAAAAGAAGTCCTTGACTACTATTGCCACGCCCTGTATTATTGGGTATCTTATGCCACACCCTTTGCATCTCAGAAATCCTTCCATACATTCGTTTGCCCCATCCATTTCAAGGCTCTCAAGGTGGAGGCGCAACTGCTTGTCGGTGTGCTGGAGACAGACTAGGTGAGGCGCAAACTGGATCTTCATGCTTGCATATCACAGGGGCGCCTCCGTATATAAAATCAGAGAAGCCCGTCTTCATGTAGCTTGTCAAGCAATGGAGATAGAAAGTCGCGGACCTCCTTTTCGCCTAGACTAAACGTTTCAACGATCTCAAGAGCTATTGAGAGCATGTTGCGATCTTCCCTTGCAGTATACACTGCAGAATCTGCAATATTGAATGGTTCAGCGTTATCTTGCAACCACTCTTTCCACCTGTTGGTTCTCTCTGCGTTTGCATGAAGTGAAGAAATAACATAGTCAATGTCCATTCCTTCATTGTTATCAAGCAAGTTCAGCTTTACCATCGGTAGCAAAAGTGTCCCCTCCGTGACTTGGGCGTGGATTCTGTTCAGCTCAACAATAACTTCTTCATCTTTGGGCTCGATATCTCTGTATGTTGGGAACAGGTAACCTGCAAGGTTGCCATTCCAATCATAGATCTTATAGAGTGTATCATCATATTCTGCCTTCCACTTGTTACTACTTCCTCTCTTGCCAAACAAACGCAACAGATTCAGTACGCATGCCTGCCTTACATATTTCTCTCTATAATACATCGCTAGTGATAGTTACGAAAAGGTTAAGCGGAGTTAAGGAAGGACGCTTTGCTGACCGTTGACTTAAATTATCCCTAGGGCTTTAACCCATCCATGTCAGAACCACCACAACCATCACAAGAACAGACAACCCCCCGCAGAGAAGGACCCCACGACACAATATACATTGGCAAGAAACCGCTCATGACATATGTTACGTCAACTCTGATCCAGTTGGCCAACCAGCCATCAGTGACAATCAAGGCGAGGGGCCTGAGCATTGGACGAGCAGTAGACGTATCGCAGATCACACTGAAGAGGATGGAAAATGCAGGGTACAAGATAGGTGACGTAAGGATTGGATCTGAGACAGTCCAATCGGAGGACGGCAGGACAAGAAACGTCTCTACAATTGAAATCGAGATAAAGAAGAGCTAGGCCTGCTGTTTCTTTTTCTTATTATCTCCTTTTTGTACTATTCAAGTTAAATCATGAGTACTACTGCTGCAGCCGCTGCAATCTATCTTGTGCATCTAAACCCGATGACTAATGCTCACAGATCAATAATCTTGAGGCTCAAAAAAGACTATCGGGTCTACGTCTTCCCAGTACGCTTTATTAAAGACGGGCAGGAGGTAAACACAAAGAGCCTTCCGTTTTCGTATCAGTTGCGGAAGCAGATGGTTGAATCTGTTTTTGGTGACTCTGTAGTAGTGCTTCCAGATTATACCTTCTACGCGCCGTACTGCAAGTACATGCCGCCGCTTCTCTCGTCACGGTCATGGGAACTCCGCAATCAGATAATTACACAGGTAAATGAGGAAAAGTTCGTGTCATACACTGGTGATAAGGCCGAGCGGCTTATGCTCAAGGCATATAGGCTCAACCCACTCAAAGCTGACAGGCTTCAAGTTTCTGCATCATCGATCAGAGCAAGACTTTATCGACAGGTGGTTGAAGGTGGTGACGGAGACGAAGAATGGAGCAAAAAAGTGCCTGGAGCAGTAGCAGAAATCATCAAGAAGAATTGGAACATTGTGGAGAAGTTTGCAAGAATGGAAGATAACACGACGAGGGTGATGGGTATGAAATTCCCCAATGAAGGCTACAAGTAGTTCAAGATTTTTATAATCCAGTGAGGGATTGTGGCTTCATACATGAAGGAAAAAGGCGGCGAGTTTGTCTGGTTTGATGGCAAGCTCGTGAAATGGGAAGACGCCCGAGTTCCAATCTATACCCACGCCCTCCATTACGGCACGGCAGTCTTTGAAGGTATACGTGCCTATGCAGCCAAGAACAACGTCTACATTTTTCGGCTGGAAGACCACATGAAGCGGCTTCACCGCTCTGCCCGGATTTACTCAATTTCGCTCAAATATTCTGCCCGGGAACTTGCAAATGCTACAGTCGAGCTGTTGCGAGAGAACAAGGTTAAAGAGTCATGCTATATCCGACCACTGACGTTTGTAGGCCTGCATGGTATTGACCTTAATGTGACAAAGGACTCGCCGACTCATACTGTTATAATCACGTTTCCGTTTGCAAAATACTTTAAGGGCGAAGGCATCAGAGCATGTGTCTCTTCTTGGAGGCGCATACATGACAGCATGACTCCTCCACTTGCCAAAGCTGCAGGCAACTACCTCAATTCAATTCTGGCAACACAGGAGAGCAAGCGCAATGGTTATGACGAATCGATCCTGCTTGACTTGTACGGCAACATAAGTGAGGCTTCTGGCGAAAATATTTTTGTTGTCCGGCATCACAATATCTATACTCCATATTTCGCCGATTCGGCCCTTGAAGGGATAACGCGTGAAACTGTCATGACGATAGCAGAGGATTTAGGTTACAAGGTCATCGAGCGCCAGATAGCGAGGACTGAACTGTATATGGCTGACGAAATATTCCTTACCGGCACTGCAGCAGAGATAGTCCCAGTTACCAGTATAGATTGCCACCTTGTAGGTAGTGGAAAGGAGGGGCCGATGACAAGGGGTATCCGTGAAATGTATGCCAAGATAGTGTCTGCCGAAGCCAAAGAATACATGGAGTGGTTGACCTCTGTATGGTAGGCACTACCCGCAGTGACACTAGAATTGCTGTTATAGGTGTTGGCGGATGGGGCAAGAACCACGCAAGAGTGCTGAAGGAGCTTGATTGCCTGGCAGCGGTATGCGATCTTGACCTTGCTAGGGCTAAGGAGGTTGCAAGCAGGCATGACGCACAGGCATATTCTGCAATCGACGAGATGTTGGAAAAGGAACGGCTTGACGGTTGTTTAGTGTGTACACCTACAAACACGCACGCAGCTGTGGCCAAGAAGGTTATAGAACATAGCATTAACATATTTGTTGAAAAGCCAATGTCATTCTCTTCCAAAGAATGTGAAGAGATAACACAGATGGCGGAAAAGAAAAAGCTAATTCTAACATCTGGTTACGTCGAGCGATTCAACCCTGCTGTTAGCGACACGCGCAAGCTAGTAGAGGGCAAGATGTATGGAGACCCTATGATGATTGAGTTCCACAGGGAAAACAGAATGCCGCCACATATCACAGATGTAGGGATAATATATGATACATCGGTGCATGACATTGATGCGGCAATATTTCTCTTTGGGAGCCCCCCGCACGTCATATTTGCACGTGCTGGCAAACGGTTTCATGCACATGAGGACTTTGCAACCATCATGCTTGGCTTCGAAGGGCAAAAAGTAGCCATTATCGCATCCAACTGGCTCACTCCAAAAAAGGTGAGAACTTTTAGTGCTGTATGCACTGACGGCATTATTTCCGGTGATTTTTTAACACAGGAGATCAGAATAGACCATGCAGAAGCTACTATAGTGCCCCGCCGGAAGTTCCAAGAACCGCTAACGTTAGAGCTAAAGAATTTTGTTGAATCTATAGAAGGTAAGACAAAGATAGTTGTGACTGCTACAGACGCAACAAATGTGACAAAGGTGGCAGAGGCAGCTATACTGTCAAGCAATACTGGCTCACCTGTCTATTTGGATCTGAAATGAACAGGTCGATGCTTGATATCCTTGCATGTCCCATAGATAAGCACTATCCATTAGAGCTTTTCCAGATCGTTTCAGAAGGTCAGACTGTCAAAGAGGGTATTCTATTTTGCACAAAGTGCAGCCGCTACTATCCAATAATTGATGAGATACCTATCATGCTACCAGACGAGCTTAGAGAAAGGCAAAAGGCCCAAGACATCGAGTTTTTGAGGAAATGGCAAGATAAGATCCCTGACAAAGTTATAAGGCAGGGAAATCCATGGCATTTGTGAAGGAATGAGCAATAACTATACCGCATTGCCGGGCGTGACAAACTATGTTGACAAGAGTGCCAAGATCGGTAAGAATGTCAAGATATGGCACTTTGCGTATGTGGGAAAAGATGCTGAAATAGGAGACAATGTCATGATAGGTTCGCTGACGCATGTAGATTACAAGGTCAAAATAGGCGACAATACTAGAATTGAGGGGTCAGTTTACATTCCCCCCCTCACAGTAATTGGCAAGAATGTTTTCATTGGGCCTGCAGCAGCATTCACAAACGACCCTTATCCAATGAGCCCCAGGATGGCTGGGGTAATAGTGGAGGATGGTGCCATAATAGGCGGAAGGTCTGTCTTCAAACCGGGTATTCGGGTAGGTAGGAACAGTGTGGTTGCAATGGCTGCAGTTGTGACAAAGGATGTCCTGCCTGATACCGTGGTAATGGGCCATCCTGCTAGGCAGGCATACAGCCGTGCAGAATATGATAGAAAGAAGAAAGAGTGGGAGTCAAAGAAGTAATGAAGAGAGGGAAAAAGCTACT
>JALZEV010000137.1 GCA_030861865.1 Thermoproteota archaeon
TAAATCATATTCAGATGCAGCACTTATCGCTACTCATCTTTTTAAGCTAGTATAGTAAATTAGATTAAATATAATAACGAATTTTACGAACTGTTCTTTTTGCTTGAACTTAGAAAGGTTAGAATTCGGATAACTTTAACTGTCGAACAGGTGGCATGGCGGCAACTCTACTTTAACTTCTTTCTTTTGCTGCACAAGCACCGCCATTGTCACAATCTTCAATGGCAAAGATTAGGAGTAAAGAGTACCATAAATATGTGGTTCTGTCAAGCTCTTGAGAACTATTCAATAGGTGCATACGGACTAAGCCCTAGGAAGATTTCCTAGCAATAATCTGACCAGGATCCTCGACATCAAGGCTTGCAGATGATATTTGTGTAGGCTGTCCCTCACGCCAATTCGCTTACCAAACAAAAACTACTAGATCCTTTGAACATGCTAATCATTAGGTTCTTGTGGTCTTGCCTTGTGTCTCTATATATAGACTCTGCAGAGCCTTAAAGCAGAGCTACTGATAAAGTACAAGAACCAGTTGCGACCTGTTTGAAGATGCAGCAGATAGTAAATCCATAGCAGCAGCCCTTCTTCTGTCTGCTGTGTTTTTAGGCTTTGTTCTGAGTCTGCAGCCACAGCACGGACACCGCACTCCATTCCATATGATAAATAACTCACACATTGCGCATCTTTTCTGTCCAGCAGAGTATCTTCTCCCTCCAGAACCGTTAGCTGGCCTCAAAGCCTTATGTCGTTCGCAAATACCTTTGCACGCCATTACTCATAAATCACACGCTAATAAGTAGCCAAATAAAATAATAGCAAAACCACAATATATTTTGGACTAAGCTTAGCAGTGAAGAATACTGTTCAATATATATAATAATTCGTTTTATTATCTCATGCCGTGCCTGTAGGTTCATCTTGCTCTATCTGCAGCTGCTTCTCTATGTCTTTGAGAGTATCAACAACATAATTCATTTCATTCGCATTCATCATTTTCTTCTTACTGCTACCCTCACGTAAGATCTCTATGGCCTTTCTAATGGCTGTCATCTTGGAAGCGTTATCTATTGCCATAAAGTATAATCAACAATGGTAACTACCAGGATTGAACTATTAAGCTCTCAAGAGGAATCTTCTGTATGACCTCACATAGTAGTGGAAGCATCAACATTACTATCATAGCCCATAATGATCATGCATCTAGGTCGACACATTTTCTCTCATTTGTTGGATGGTCATCCCATCCATCCTCCTCACGCTGATCGACTTGCAAATGGACAATAGCCAAGTATGTCTGGTCAGTTCCATCCGTAAAGAAAACTTGCCACCACAAAAAATATCTTAAAGCCAACCTCGCTTGCTGTGTATCCACGCCCAATGCATCAGAGTTTCCCCCACTGAGGCACAGCGTTGAGGTGTGTGTCTCTCTCTTTAAGTAAAGAGTCTTGTATCCTATACATTTACTCACTCAATATCTGTTTACAGGTAGCCGTTTTCGTTGTAAATATCGTCATTGACGTACAGTCTAGTACTTTGCACATCTTTGCAAATGCTGGGAAACTGAGGATAAGAGACGAAAGCGCTCACCAAACGATATCGGAGCCTATACAATCTGAAGCTCAAATCCCACAGAGCAGGTGCTTGAAGCTACAATAGGCTTTGGAAATTAGGACGGGACGATATTTTGAGCAGAAAAAACCTTCTCTCGGCCATGAATGTGGTATTGTTTTGTGTGTGTGTCTGTGTCTCTATCTTATTGTAATTAGCATAGCCCTGGCAATAGCTTGAGTCATAATAACAATTTTAGACAGGAACCAGATAAATAGGATGAAGCAATTTGGTGATATCAGCGACCTCATATCGTGGATATAGATGACTCTGGTGGGATAATATGGCCAAACTTGAAGCAAGAAACATAGGCAAGCAATTTGTTGCAGTGCAACGAAATGAAGCAAGGCTAATCACCGCCATCAAGAACATTAACCTGACAATAGAAGATGAGCAGTTTGTGTGCTTTGTAGGGCCGTCTGGTTGCGGTAAGACAACTCTGCTCAATATTCTGGCCGGTCTTGACAAGCCTTCAGAAGGAGAAGTAATCCTGAACGGTCGTCCTGTAACTGAAACTGGACCTGATAGGATTATGGTATTTCAGGAAAATGCATTATTTCCTTGGCTCAAAGTCTTAGACAATGTTGAGTTTGGGCTAAAGATGGCGGGCGTTGAGAAGAACAAACGACAAGAGCGTGCAATGCACTATCTTGATATGATGCAGCTAACTAAGTTTGCTTATGCCTACATGTACCAGTTATCGGGTGGAATGAAGCAGAGGGTTGCAATAGCAAGGGCGCTTGTCATGGATCCTGAAGTGCTCTTAATGGATGAGCCTTTTGCCGCTCTGGACAGCCAGACCCGCGACCTGCTACTGGTGGAACTTCAACTGATATGGGCTAAGACAAAGAAGACTATAGTATTTATCACACACAACATATTAGAGTCAGTCGTTCTGGGGAACAAGGTCATCGTCTTTACAAGAAGGCCTGGCACAATTAAAGATGAGATAATTGTAAATTACAAAAGGCCTAGGCTTCCAGAAGATGAGAACTTGCAACCTTATTACAGACGGATCATTGACTCAATAAAAAGTGAAATCACAGAAAGAAAGAAAGAGAGTCAGTCATGACGATCATGATGATAATGATAATCATCTCATTGCTTGAGCTGCCGTAGTAGCTGAAGACCTGATGCGAAGCTATTGGGAGACGTCAAGAGCACTGCATCTGCCATTTTGGCAGCCTGTCTTATGAAGTCTACAGGGTTGCTTTCATATTCTGACCAGTCAAGCCCGATGAGTGAAGCTGACTGGTAGTTCTTTTCAGACGGAACCATCACCACTGCAGTGACCTTGATACCATAGGGCTTAGCAAGGTCTACTATCTCTCCCAAGTCTGAAAGCGACGAGATCGATTGACTTACGAGAGAGTGTGGAGTAACGTTAAGCTTATTCCTTATCGATTGAGATGATTTATCCTGGACCTTTGCTGGAAATGATAGATCGAGTTTAATATTCAAGTCATAACCCTCCTTCTTAAGCATTCTAACTGCGGAGCTTGGTCTCAGGCCAGAATCGCCTAGCTTGTCTGCTGGCTCGTCGCCCATTAAGATAAGCACGCTCTCAGCCCCGATAAGTATTGCATCCGACACGGTCTGACATAGCGAAGGGAAATTGTGATCGCGCACTCTGATACTGCAGCTCAGCCTCACTTCTGCTTCGATGTGCTCTTGGATGTATCTGGCTGCAGTGACACTTGATAGGCGGGGAACGCCAAGCACTGAGTCGGTCAAGTGGATCCCGCTTACAAGCCCATGGAGCTGCGAAGCGCGGTTTGTCATCTCCTGTATGTTGCCCTTTAGCTGTACGAGATCAAACCTTTCTCCTTTTACTATCTTCGGTGGGTTCAGCTCATAGCATACATTTATTGTATCACTATACAATACAATCCTGAAAAACATGTTCAGGCCTTATTAAATGCGAGGTCGCCAGCAGGAGTATCCAAGCATAATATATTGGCCTTGGCGTCATTCAAAGAGCTGTTGAATAGGGAACAAATTCTCTCATTCCTGAGACCCGTCCTTGTGAAGAGGCCGTACCTTCCAGCCGATGCAGCATTAGCAACACCTTCGGCAGTACTTATGATAATACACTATCACAAAGAAAAGCCGCATGTGTTTCTGACAAAGCGGAGTTCAAACCTGAAGTCGCATACAGGCGAAATATCCTTCCCTGGAGGCAGATATGTTGAAAGCGACGGCACATTGCTCGCAACTGCCTTGCGGGAGACAGCAGAAGAAGTAGGAATCACGTTCAGTGTTGACCAGATAGTTGGCTGCCTAAGTGCAGTACGTACGATGACATCAAATCACTTTATTGTACCATTTGTAACAATACAGGATATGCTGCCTCAATACAGGATTTCAACAACCGAAGTAGAAGCAGTAATTGATGTACCGCTTATTGAAACACTCAAAAGCATCGGGCTAGACGCTGAACATTATCATCTTGCCAACGACGCATTTAAGTTTACTTATGGCAACAACGTAATATGGGGAGCAACTGCAAGGGTGCTAAAGCAGATGCATGATATTCTCCTCAGGCCCTCATGACCTCCTTCATTGCATCTCGCTTACATATGTATATCTACTAACTCGTCTTCTTCTTCATCATCATAACATGAAATCGCATTTCTATATTATAGGGCTAGCGGGCCCGGTGGGCTTCGATCCCACGACAACTGGCTCCGGAGGCTTGCGCTTCTTATCTAAAGAAACAGCACCCTATCCTGACTGGGCGACGGGCCCTGTCTGCGTGTTTAAATCTCCTCATATATGAAACATACCTGCCACAATTGACATCTACTATTCTTAGTAGCTTTCACTAATTGCTTAAGCTCATCAGGTATCTAAGCTGGGTCCTCATACACTATCCTCATACACTACCCTATATAATTAACTCCTGTCAAGCAAATGCCCTTATTTGATCAGAGCAGAGCAGAGCAGTTAAAAGGTAGATTACCTATTTGTCTCCATACATATATAGAGAGATAGGCACAGATATGTCTGCTAAAATAAGAGCAGAATCATCCTCATATGCATATACTCTAATCTACCTTCTCATGCTATGTAAGACAATTTTGACCTGATTGTCCCACCATCATCGCTAGTCCAACTCATCATCATAATAATAGTAATGATGGCGTCTGTCCGGGTGCCCCTACACAGCGTCAGTCAACCAGCGAGCAATTAGAGTTGATACCCGCTTCAATGCTCAAGCAGGTTGTATCTTCTTTTTTCAATCAAAAAAATGAGTCTAATAATATGCTAATTGTTAGCTCACACTGGTGTGTGTGATGATCGCAGAAGAATAGAAAGAAAAGAGAAAAGTAGAGCGAAATTTTTTATTGATTATTCCTTTCTGCTGGTTATCCGCAGCAGCCGCTGTAGTCGGTGATGATTATTCTTGTGTGTCGTCTGGAGGAGGTGTTGATATTTCTTCCTCAGCGGCAGTGGTGGTGTCTATGGATAGAGCCAGAGGTACACTTACATTGCCTGCGTGCTGTTCGGCAGTAAGTTGAGTAGTGTCATTTGCAAATCCACCTACGATATCTTCATTTCCGTTCTGCTCTTGGTTCCTGCTTACGGTTACGGTGACCGTTGCGTCTTGATCGCTTCCGTGATAAGCATGACCAATTTGTTTATCATCGCCACCGTTTAAAACATTAGATACGATAGTGTCTGCGAGGCTTTCTTTCTCACCTAATGAGGTCTCCTCTTGTTGTGCAAAAGCTGATGGTGGTAGCACCGCTCCCACTGCAAGTATAATGCCGCACACAAGAGTAACCATCATTAGGATCATAGGCGGACTTTTCGAGCCCATTTGGGAGCGTAAATAAATACCAATTTATCCATTATAAGAGATTCTCATTATATTTACCCAATATTTAGCAATAACATCCCATTGTTACCTATTAAGGTGACGTTATTCGAGAGACAGAAACAAGAGACAGATACAAATATTGCTTATTAAGAGGTAGCGAGTGGGATAGAGAGTTTAAGCTAGGTCAATCGCTGCCGACGCAGGCATTTCCTTTCTCTCCTTCTTAGTCATCTTTTCTCATTCCTGAAACTCTATGCCACCTACAATGCCGGCTCCTCCCCCTGTGCAGAAAGGAAATCATCACTCGCATTACCGCCTGAAAGTATCAGTAGCATTAGTAGTTGTTGTTATAGTTCCATTAGTACTAAGGTTCATTACTGGACCAAAGGTCTCTCCTGCATGTAAGCTAGTGGTTTTATGGCAGAAGTCTCAAATCTCATAGAATAGGATCGTGGATTGAATTTTGCCCCAATCAAACTTGAAGTAGAAATGACCTTTCATATTGGAGCGCTGAGATTCCAGGAAAGTTGGTTGCAACATTGGTGAAGGCATCGGAGCGACAATAGGCTTTACGCTTGGTTGGGATATGATTTCGACGCATGTACTAGCAGTAGGACTTGCTTTTGCAATAGGATGTGCCTTTATAATAATCCCTATGCTCAAGACAATGCCTCTTAGACAAGTATTGTCACATACTTTAACATTCGGTTGAAAATACTATAAAACGTTGCTAATATTGATAAAATCTTGTATAGTCTTATTTAATAACCAGTGGAGTTTATATCAGATATTGGAAGCAGTCTGTATGGACACTAACAAGAAGACAAAGGCAACAACGACAACAACAGTAATGGTTTGTGATGATGAAGTAGACATGCTTGGCTTGTTCAAAGCTGCACTAGAGCCTGCTTACGATATTCTTGCAGTCGATTCAGGAAAAGACTGTATTGAAAAATTTGTTGAAGAAAAGCACAAAGGTAGAAAGATAGATGTTCTTATTTTAGACTACAGATTGGGTGACATGCTTGGAGATATTGTCGCTT
>JALZEV010000009.1 GCA_030861865.1 Thermoproteota archaeon
ATAGTAGTCTCTTACAATTTCTAGAGTGGACTCAGAGTGCTTAATGTTGCCTGATGCTGTTGCGTCTGAGATGAGTATTACATCGTATCCATTATTGAATGCATCTCTCAAAGATGCCTCTACGCATATCGACGTGTTTATTCCACAGAACACTAGAGTATCGATTCCAATACTATTCAGCCAAACGCGAATTTCAGTATCTTGAAATGCTGAATCTCGTCTCTTGATGACAACATGATCCATTTGGGAGGGCTTGATTTCATCTACAATATCTGCGTCCCAAGTGCCTATTACGCAGATTGGCTTTGTGCGTATTCTCTCTTCCCTTGACTTTGGCAGTATTCTGTGTGTTTTTGTTAAAAGATCGATTCCAGATTTTTCCCTCACAGCCTGGGTGTAAAATATTGGTATATTGACGCTCCTGCAAAGCCTGATCAGTTCTGATATATGTGAGATAACATGCTGGTAGCGTGCAACATTCATCCCAAGTTGGTCGTACGACCCACCTTTGCTTACAAAGCCGTTTTGAACGTCTATTACCATAAGAGCTGGGTTAACATTATGTCCCTGAATGTTGATTATCGTCATACAAGGATTAGAAGCGCGAACTGAACTAATAAATTTGAAGTAACCCTATTCACTACCAGCAGCAGTAACAACGTCAATATTATAACACGAATCGGTAAGAAATTCTGGCCTTGCCCCCTCCTGCCAGCCCTTTAATGTGACAAGGATTTTCCTGTTATAAGGATCGACTGAAGCTTGGAATCTCCCTTTGCCGTTTATGCTATGTTCAAAGGCAAAATGAGTATACTCTTGCAAAAGTGACCCAGCGATCTGGGGCTTGAATGAGATTTTGTTTTCAAGTATGTTCAATTTCATTCCAAGCATCATTTCGCGCAAGGCGTGGATGTACATGCTAATAGACCACGCTTGCAAGATACATGAATTGAAGGGATCCGGTTTGTCTCCTTTGTATGTTTCTGCAAACATGCCATTTTCTGCCAAAATGCGCTCTGCCATGCAATTGACATAGTAGAGCGCCTGCTCACTCCTTCCAGCCTTGATCTCGGCTAGCGCGGCCCAGCCTGTAACAAGTGGCCAGACTGCCCCATCATGATAGAGAGAAGGATGGTACTTATGGTCTAGACTGCTGAGCGTTCGAACACCCCAGCCTGTTGTAATGTCCTCTTGTTCAATTCTTTCAAGCACGGATTTTGTCTTGCGAGGATCATTGGCTGCATCTGTGAGCAAAAGCACAAGCGCATTTGGTCTTATGCTTGCGTCTTTGGAGCCATCCTTTCTTATGGTGTCATAATAAAATTTCGCTTCTTCATTCCAGTATTCATGATCGATTTTAAGCGCTAGCTGCTCTTCCTTTTGCTTCCACCTCTTGCGATTGTAGCTGTCGCCAACTATTCCGGCTAGCTCACTTCCGATCTTCAAACTTTCGTAAAACAAAGCCTGAACGTCGTTTGCGCTTTTCCGCCTGTCTATGTGATCCATCCAAGTCGAATCACGGATAGGCATCTTTTCTGCCGTGCCAGTAAAGCCGTGGTCAATTAAGCCGTCTCCGTCTATGTCTTTGAAAAGCCCACAATCAATTAGTGCTTCAATCGACTCCCACCTTCTTTGCAGGTATTCAACATCTCCAGTCTCTAGCACGTATTCACGTATCGCCCAAGGAAAAAGAAACGTCGAGTCGGCAGAGCCATAGGTAGTAGTGTGCAAGAAAGCCTTGCCGCTTATTATCATCGGAAGCTCACCTCTGACAGCGCTATTGGTACTCTTTTTCGCTTGATGGTTGAAGAAATTGTCAATTACAGAGCGAGCAAAGCTGTAATCGCCAATAGCAAGGTAGCTCCGCAGCGACCAGCCTGTGTCCCTTGCCCAATAGTTTGGAAATCGTGGAAGTCCAGCGCATATCCCTTCTCCAAGGCCATCATACTCAGCTTTTAGATATTGCAAGCACGTCTTGGCCTTTTCATACGCTCTTAATAATTTTGATATCTGGAGATTTTGATTTTGTTTTTTTTCTGCTGATGGAGACCTGATTGTAAGCGTCGACGATGAATATCTTTTGAAAGTGTTTTCAGTTTCCTGCAAAAGCCTACTGCAATTATCCCTCATGAAGCAAAATTCTTGTAGGCATTCGTTGGCACTTGAAAAGCTCCCTACTCCAACAAGTGCAAGTTCGATGGTTTTGCCTTCTTCAAGCTCTACATCATATGATAGCTCAAGGTCATTGTCAAATGAGTCTGTCAAGATCTTGCTTGGCATTATATTTTTTGGCATGATACCTACGGTTCCAAAATACTGCCTCTTGTCTTTCTTTGTATCTCCTGCGGAGCTTATCTGCAGGCAGTTGTCCTGCATATTGAACTTAGTGATGTTACTCTGTGAGATGGCTGCAAGCCCATAGCTTGTTATATTGCCGTCTATTAGAAAATGAAAGCGGACTTTATTTGGTACCTTTCGTTTTGCCAGTCTCAGATCATGGTCCGTATGAGGCCTCATAGTCATCTTTATTTCCATTATGAATCCCCTATTTTCAAATGGCACACATAGCCTCCTCTGTACGTGCAGACCTCCTAGATCGTGGTGTGTCGTAAGAATGCCATGTTCGTGTCTAGACGATAAGGCAAAATTTGGAAGGCGCTTTCGCACACCTTTGTCCATAGATACTTCGACTATTATCCTTCCAAACGACCTTGCGGGAGGTACATACAACCCACCATTATCATACCGTACGCCCATCCATGTCCAGTTAGCAGAAAGTGACCCATTTGCAGAGCAGACAATATACGCTTTTTTCCCTGATAGCACAAGTGGGCTTGTAAAATTCTTAAACATTGTATCTCCTCTTGAAACTGCAAGATCGTTGTATGCCAGCGAATCAGGAGTAATATGGATACTATCCTTCTGATATCCAGAGATGTAATCTGTGAATGTAAATGGAATGGTTATTTCTTCAAAACCTTCAAGCTTGCTCATTATCAGTATCTTGTGTTTGACCTTGTCATCCAAGCCCCCCTCTTTAATTATCAAGAACCTTGCACTTTGGTATGGTTTGAATGAAATAGGTCTGCTTTCAGAAAGCGTGGCCACGTTGACCACTTCGTCAGAAGTTGCGATAAAAATTGAGTTCCTCTGAACAGGGAGCTCATCGATGTAAATGTCAAGTGAAATAATGTTACCACCAAGCGGGACTGGAGGATTCAAAAGCGAAAAGATAAGACCATGATGCTCCTCTTCCCCATTTACTACTATTACATTTTTGAGGCTGCCTAGCACATAAGATAGCGATGTATGGGTGTTGTCAAGTGTCCTTGTTATTTTCTATCCACCTTTGGTGATGTAACACCATCTAGATCCGTAGAATTCTTACCGCAGACCATAATAATAAAATTTTCCTAAGAGTCTCTATAATCAAATTTCATTTTTGTGCTTGAGAGGCACTTTGTAATGCAATACGTCAAGAAGGCGGACCATCTCTCCCTATGTTTCTCTAGTCTACGCTTTTGTACTTAGGAACGTCCACTAAGGATTCGAGACAAAACCTTCACTATTCATAGAAAAGCAACTAGGAAATGCTTTTAGTAGAATTAACTCAAAATATATCTTAGCTCTAGCTTTTGAATGATTTCTAAGGGGCAGGAGAATAGCTAAAGACCTTCGGAATAAGACTCTATATGCACCTGGTAACTTGTTTATCTCAGACCCTCAAGTAAAATCGGTCCATAATTCTAGCCTAAAAAGAACGTACACTTTGGGTAATAAGACCCGAAGACAGCAAGGATGGGCATAAACGGAAATCAAGTCTTTACTTAACCTTCGTAACCCACCACTTGCGCTACGGGCTAATATTATTCAGGAACAAAAGATATTTTAGAATTTTGCAAAATATTTCTGAATCGCTACTGTCAGTTGACCTCAACAAGAGTGGAATATTTACAGCACTATTAATTAATCGTCCTCAGAGTCTTGCAAGCACATAGGAAAATTTTAGGATAAGAGGAGAAAGACTGGCAGCTAACCCTCTGGCTTTCTTGAAGGAAGAATTATTATTCTATTTTATTTTATTAACCTCTTTGCCATGTTTATACGCGAATCAATTACATTAATTTGCTCCTTGAGCAATTTCTTATAACCTCTCAACAGATGAACTTGTTCTGGATAAGGTTGCTTTCTCATTTCTGTCATAAGTCTTTCAAACGTACTTGCCAGACTCTCTACAGATTCTCCAAGCGCAGCTATGTCGTGCGCATCTTTCTTAGCTGCAATTGCAGCCGGACTGATATCTCTTGTGGCAAGCTCTTTTACTTTTTGTGCAGATATGGTCTTGGCTTTTTCAATTGCAGAGAGGACCAAATCATATAATGCATCGCCGGCATTTCTTACCTTTATCATAAGATCGTCTTCCTCTTGAGTCATTAAATGAAAGTCTGCCGCAGCAGCGGTGGTGATTCTAGTAGTTGTATTATAATAATTATTATTATCTTCCTTGACTACTGGCTTAATTGCATTTTTCTGAGACGTTGTTATTGCCTTAGTTGTCTTTGAAACCTCAATTTGCATGTCTTGCTCTGAAGCATCGTCGTCATCATCAACCTCTTCCTCCCTCTTCTCCTCTTCTTTTTCGGAAATTGGAGCTGGACGCTTCTGCTCGGACATGTTTTATAATTAACACAACAGTCTTTTATGTGTAAATGAGAGGGGAAAATTTTTTAGAGGCGTGTAATATCAAAAGAGATTATAGACGGTCTTGCAGATAACTCCTAATAAAAAATTCTGGGCAGATTATGAGTCTAAGCCGTCTCAACTAAAAAAGATGAGAAAGTGATGAAGGCACAGCCCTCGCTACAATCACTTTCGGTGCAGCGAAGGTTTTCATCTTGTGATTGGCACTTTTGCGTTATTTGTATCGAAGAGTATCTTTGGCAAGAAGATTAGTAGTGCAAACGCACCCAAGAACAAGCTATGGGCAGTTAATGCAAGGGCACTAACAAGCGGATCTGGGTTATCGGAGCCGTTCAATAACACTTGATCTACTGATCCGTCCTGCAGCCAGTGAAATGCTACATCTAACGCCATACCTGCTACGCCAACCATCGCTATGATCCACAACTGGTTTATGCTGCGACCTTTCTTTAGAACAGCCCAATTACGATGATCTGGGGCCTGCAATGTCTGGGGATTTGCGAAGAAAAGCTTTGGTAAGACAATCAGCAGTGAAAATGCTGCAAGGAATGTAATGTGACCGACCCAAGATAGTGTGGCTACTTCCGGTGACGACTCTAGAACCATCTGACCTGTGGAGAAGTCCGCTCCATCGAATATGATTGTTAGCGGTGTTCCGGAATCAAGCGTATGAAAGACAGCGTCCAGTCCTAGTCCAGCTACTCCTACAATAGAGAGAATCCATAGTCTTCTTACGGTCCAACCTCTTCTCAACAAAACCAGCGAGTTGGTATTATAAGACTGCGAAGTTCCGTCTGTTTTGTTAGTCCTCATCAGCGATTGCATCAGATTAACTTACTTTTATTTGGGTATGGAAATTCTCGCCTAGAGAATGGTACACTATGAACTATAATAAAATACCGAAATGTTACAGTAATGAATTCTTAAATTGATTTTGTAGATTTAGAGACTGTCATATAGCAACATTTATCCTGTCATGGCCTAAAACAAACAAACAAATGGATACAATATTTTTATCACAGCTAAAGCATGACAACTAAAAACTTGTCTATGCAACCTTTTTGTCTTTTGGCAATCAAGGTTCCTATACATTAATTTTTCCTGTTTGTTACTTAGATTCTTACTGTTCAAGAGGTGCTTCTCCTCTTATCAGCTATTCTTGTACATCAATATTTTGTTTGTTTATGGTTATGCCGACGTATGAGTCAACATGCCATATGTCCCATATTCAAAGTTAGGCATTATAGATTCTTCTACATTGTTCTCTAACATCTTCGAAATCAAACTTTTCTTTAGCGCAAGCTCAGTTTCAGTATCACGGTATTGATCGAAATAGTGAAGGAACTGTATTCCCTTAGATGTTATATGGTACTCGTTAGATGTATGATCGTGAAATAACAGGCCACTTATGGTAGCATAGCTAAGATATTTTTGTAATAGATTATAGCTAATGTAGCATCTACGCATTATTCTGGTTTTGGTTGTATTGTTTCTCGCAGCTTTAAGAATATTAGCAATAATTTCTTCTTTGCTACGATGTTTCTTGTATGATCTTTTTGAAGTAGTTTGTACTTCGATAGATGTTGCCAATACTCAATTCCTCCTTTATGAGTACGCTAAGACATCCCTACTACCGTTCCTACCGTCAGTAGAAGACTCCATTTTTGATCGCATCGAGTGGCTTCCATGGAACCACGTTTTTTAATTCTTGTGGAATCTTTTTCTGAAGGGTATAACACATCTTGAAGGTATCGAAGTTATATGTCTCTTTCAACAAAGCCTCCATCCATATAATTCCCACTCTCTGGTCTTGTAGGATTCTTTAGCCCATAAAAGAGAAATGATATGCTTGCAGCCGACTGAATCTATGGTATTGTTGTTGACAGTTTGTTTGAGATAATAAAAAATAAAGTCTAGATTTTAGGCTTCATGACAAATATTAGTAACTGAGCTTTCTTTTTTTGGCAAAAACACAACCCGGTTCTTCCACTTCAGAAAGAAGGAAGGACCAAACACATATCCTCCAATTTCTTCATCGATATAATACAACCACATCATATCATGCGGTAAATTATAGCATTTTCCTTCAATACACGAAATTTCCGATCGCTCTGATTCTGGTAACTTAAAGTGAGATCAATTCCAAATTCTTTGAAGAGTAGCTTATCTTCTGTCAAGTTATCAGAACCACATTAAAAGTATGCTAAGCTCAAATTAGAACATATCATGAAATTCGCTTCAAACGCATGCTTCACATGATCTAATAAGATCGAGTTTATTTGTTTAGACAGGGGCATCAATGCATATTACCTAGTTACAGTTACTCCATGACGGCATAATTAATTTATATCAGCACCGATATAGGATCCGATATTGGAGGTGAAATATGAAGAATGCATGGATTCAGATACATGATGCGCACATGGGGAGGATGCGGTTGTGGAGAACCATATTGGGCGAGAGCCGTGCCAAGACATAGAGAGGAGATCATTGAAGAACTTGAGGACTACAAGGCAGGTCTTGAGGCAGAAATATTGGCTCTTGAAAAAAGAATCAAAGATTTGAAGTCAAAGGGAAAAGAAGAAAAGAAAGAATAAGCAACATAAAAAGATGAGAAGATGAGAAGATGAGAAGAAGAGATCATTGCAGATTCGGCCCCTTTAGAGTCGGTATTATTCCACAGGGGCTCCTCAAACCCTTTATCCTTAAGCTACTTTCTGAAAGACCTATGCATGGATTTGAAATAATGGAAGAGATATTCCAACGTACGGTTGGTATGTGGCACCCCGGTCCATCATCTATCTATCCCGCACTAATACAGTTGGAAGAGGAAGGATATATAGAGCCAGTCATCACTCAGCAAAAGGAGGGGAAGTCTACCAAAGGAGGAGGAGAGAAATCTAGAAGACCGTACCGCATAAGCAAGAAAGGGGCTGAGGTACTAAGAGACTATGAAAGATTTAGGAAGGAGTGGCTCGAGAATGTTTCTCAGCTAAGAAGGATGTGGCTCTAAGCACTAACTTCTTACTTTTCAAGCTAGGTCCAGTGTAGCTGAGGAGGGTCTATCGTTTATAGGGGTCTTGTGGTGTTACCTTTTGATTGTGGCCAGTATGCTGCATGATATGCTGCAGCTGCCAAAAGTTGGCATTCACATCAAACAATTACATAATGCTTATCTACACCGTTGAGGAAAGCACTTCAATGGCACTAGGTGAAGTGCTCGGAGAAGCACGTGGAAAGGTTGCAGGATTAAAAGCGTTAGGTAACGGCAAAATTGAGGTGTCACTTCAAGGAAAAGGCCAGCTTCTTGGCTCTGACATGGACGACGTAGTGACATTCTGGTCAGTAATGAGACCAAATGGCACAGCATATGGTGAAGGAATTGCAGTTCATATGTCCACCGATGGTATGGCAGAATGGCACGGTTCTGGAGTTGGCAAACCTACAGGACCGGGTGGCGGATGGAAGTATGCATATGGGGGTGCATATATAATTGCTACATCTGAGAAATGGCAGAGATTGCTTAATGTTTACATTGCGGGTGAGTATGAAGATGACGGTAACGGAAATTACCACTGGAAAATTTGGGAATGGAAATATTGACTGACATTCTCATAGAGCTAATATTACAAGACGGCACCTTTTCATTCCAACAACCTTTGTGCAGATTGTAATATAGTTTTGCCGAGAATGAGAAATATATATCTTAGAGGTGGATATGAGGAGGATTTGAGTATTGCATGTAGAAGGGTTCAACAAACCTCAAGCTTTAGAGTTGGCAATTAAATCAACTCATAGACTTATGTTGCTTCAGAGACATTAGATAAAAGAAGAATGAAAAATTTGTGCTGGGGCAGAACCTAGAAAAAAATTAAGGGGCAGGTCAGCTAGCCTGATTCAGGTCTCTCTCACGCGCTTTTGGCTTCTTTTCTTCGTTTTCGATTTTTTCTTTTTTTTGATCCTTAGTCACAACAACATCATCTGCTGCGGAATTGCTGCTATCGATGGTTGAAGAAGAAGAAGTTTTATTGACTTCAACACCCTTACGTGCCTGCTGCATTGACTTGATAGCTTCTGCACAGGCGTTCTTGATATCCTCATAAGCAGTAATATTCGCAATCTCCTGCAATTCGTAGATTGCATTTTCTCCGTGCGTAGATAGCTCCTTAATTGCAGCCTTTCTTTCTTCAGGGTCACTAGACCATTTAGCCGTTTCTTTCAACTCAAACAATGTCATTCTTTCATCAGACATGTCTCTGATAGATCCACCGCTTACTCTTCTGGATACGGCTATTTATGCAAGCTGCTCAAGTGATGCAGTTTTAGCAGGCAACTATGATGAGGTATTTTTTTCTAAGAAGCTTGTGAGGTACATATTTGGATTTATGTTGGTAGCCCCTCTTTTCTTGGATCTGGCACTCTTTTGAAGGGATTTAGAATATTTCTATTTTCCTTAGTTTGTACAAAATACACTCAGAGTCGTGGCTATAAAGGTCAATTCTTCGGATTTTGTAATTGATATTACGTTCAGACAGAGATATTTCATTTGGCCTCCGAGAGGTGTTTCTTCATCTGATTATCAAGCCAATCGCAAACAAATATGAGGTCTTTCATGATTCTCATCCTAGCCTTCGCAACACCTTCAAGTCTATTGATCCATTCGTAGGCTTGTTCAGCTTCTGACAGATTGTGAAAGAAAATGTTGCACATCATGACAGATTGCGTTACGGCGGCGAACGCCGTATTTTCGAACCTTGAGATTATACTTTTTGCCGCTGAAGACCTCTTCTCCTCATCGGAACAAAAGATCAAGAGGTTGCCGGTAGTCCCTACCAATTGTCTAAAGTTCGGCAGACCCATGAGGAAGAAAGCTCTGCGTTCTGTGAGTAGAGTAAGCCTCCTATTGACCGTACGGGTCGTTACTCTTGCATCTTTCGCGATCTCTGAAAGGTTCTTCCTAGGATCGTCTCTTATTGCCCAGATTATTTTCCAATCAGTTCCTGAAAGCTTTAAGTCACAGGGTGGAAGATAACTATTCAACGCTGTGAAATCGCGCGTCCCGCATATAGAGCAAATGAGCTGAACCTTTCTCGGCAGAGCCTCGCCAGGTTCAGTATAAAACATAACAAAGAGGCCCTTTCCTTCAAAGCTTGTAATCACGATTACACCTTCGAGCAGCTTTAACTGCGAGAGAATCTCTTCCTTTCTGTTAGCATTACTCACTTCCAGGTCTACGTAGGCATCCACGCATCCGACCAAATTAGGGTGAATTACTGCACGCCATCCTTGGATCGCGCCTAATTTCTCTTGGCGTTTGATCCTCTTCCTGACAGTCTCTTCATCAACTCCAATCCGCTTAGCGATGCTTACGTAGGACTCTCGAACATTCCATTGCATAGATTGTGGAGTCCCGATTTCCTTCATTATGCGAAGATCAACAGTGTCCGGTCGATGCATACGGTTGGGAAATCGGACATCATTGCTGCCAGGCATGTCTGAAATAGCTCTCATATGTAGGCTAGATAATAAAACCATCTCTAACCTAAAGAATCTTGATGAAAATTGAAAACCAACCCAAGGGAAGAAGGAGATGATCAAAATATCCGAAGAATCTATGAGGAAAGAGATTAGGAGGTCCTTCGATAAATCGAAAACAGAAACAGGTATCGAGAATCAATTGGCTAGGAACGTCCTTGAGGACTATACAACCTGCTTCGTAACCTCAAAAGACGGCACCACCATTGGATATCGTCAGCTCGGCCGCGGCCCAGCGTTGTTGTTGTTGCATGGCCATATGGAGTCAGCCCAAAGCCACATACAGCTCGCTGAGGCGCTGGCTGCCAGCTTTACGGTCTACTTGCCAGACCGGCGTGGCCGTGGTCTAAGTGGCCCATATGGCAAAGATTACAGTATACAGAAGGACGTTGAAGATATGGACGCTCTTCTAACCAAAACCGGCGCACATTATGTTTTCGGGGTCAGCTCAGCAGGCATCATCTGGCTCCAAGCAGCACTCAGCTTATCGTCTATTCACAAAGCTGCTATTTATGAACCACCGTTGCTCATTAACGGTTCCCTGCCCATTGCTTGGTTGACACGGTTTGACAAAGAAATGGCCCAAGGCAAGGTTGCCTCGGCGCTAATCACAGCCATGAAAGGAACGCAGATGGGGCCTCCCATATTCAATGTCATACCCCACCGTCTGCTCGAGCTGCTCACAAACATGACAATGAAAAATGAGGATAAGAAAGCCAAGGATTACGACGTAACTATGAGGATGCTTGCTCCAACGCTGCACTATGACTTTCAGCTAGTTGTCGAGATGGCTGAAAAGCTGGAGAGCTTCAAGGCCATTCAGGCTGAAGTACTTTTGCTTGGGGGTAGCAAGAGTCCTGCTTACTTTAAAGTTGCGCTTGACACCTTAGAGAAGGTCTTGCCACATGTCACACGTATTGAGTTCCCAGGACTTGGTCATGGCGGCTCAGGAAATACGAATAGAGGTGGCAAGCCGGAACGATTAGCACAAGAACTGCTTAAATTTTTTGTCTAATCGTATAATAGGAGAATCTTTTGATGAAAATTGACAACCACCTTGTAACTACAAATTTGCAGTTGTGTGAGGATTCAGGCGACTGGCTTGTAAAGTACATAAGAATTAGCGATATTAACGAAGCAAGAAATATTCTATTGATCTAGAGCAGAATCTCAGTAAAGGACAGCCAATTTGATATCTTCTCTTATTTAATTGGTAAGAGCGGCGGGGTCGCCTGTGGGTGTTGTTATTGTTAAAAAACCCGGGCCAGGAGGACTCAAGATAAGAACCTTCAAGATCGAGACTCGATAAAGTGGCAGTACGAACTGAAAAATTGACCACCAGTTATGTTATCTTATCATGTTAATTATAGATCGCCTGTGGTATTCTCAGTTACCACTTGCAGCTATCGATCAATTTCTTGACTGTCTCACTTGCACAAGCGAGAAAAAACATAACTATCAAATACCTTTTTACTTTTTACTTCAGTCGCAACAAAAATTTTGTTATCTTCATTGATATTGTGAATTCCTCTGACAAATCTTGAGTGACCCAACAATACACCATTCTGTACAATATCGACTTTCCCACTCTTGAACCTAAAGAGCTCAGGTCTCTCCAACATCGCGACTGCAAAGACATCAGGCAGATCAAATTTACTGAATTTCGTCAAAGGATAACGCAGTAAAGATTTAACAATAATTGGTACTTTGTCGCTGTTGCCATCCCCTTTTTTCTTCTTTTTGCATTGCCGATTTGAAAGCCTCGAAATAAATTGGTCATCTATTGTCAAATATTTGTCAGTTACATCCAAGCCCACAATGTTTAGCCGCACTGCTCCCGAGGAAGCCTGAGTCATCACTATTTGAGCAGCTTTTGGGTCGCAGTAAAAGTTGAATTCAGCATGTGGGGTAATATTGCCATAAATTTTGCTTGCGAGCCCGAATGCGCCTCCCATGATGCAGATTCTTGATAAAGAATGGGTTATGCCTGGATCTTCAAGTATCACTCTCGCAATGTTTGTTAGAGGCCCTGTTGCAACCAGTGCAACTTCACGTTTTCTATAGTTTGCCAGTGTTTCAGAAATAAAGTCGTAAACATCTTTTTTTTGCAAAAGAGCCGGATTACATTGAAGTATGATATTTCCAAGACCCTTCTTTCCATGTACTTCCTCTGCATGTACAATTTTCTCAGATAGCGGCCTTGATGCTCCCTTCAACACGGGTATCTTGGATTCCTTGCCCATTACCCTTAGGATTCCAAGGGTGTTTAAGGCTGCAGCCCTCGCAGTCACGTTGCCGCTAACAGTGGTTATACCGATGATTTCAATTTCCGGCGACTGCAAAGCCATTATTATGGCTATAGCATCATCTAGGCCGGTGTCTACATCCATTAGGACTTTTGTAGGCAATTTCTCACAACCACGCCGTGCTACAAAAAAGAACTGTGCACGATATACCTTTACAGCGAGCCTGAACTCTAGTCATATACATAACGCTTGATCTCCTCATATGTTGGGCTTGCCCTTGTTTCTTCTCTGGATGCCTTAAGCGCTGCAGCTACATTGGCAAGGTACAGAGCCCTAGCGTCTTCAAATCCTTTAAGCTTGGATGCCACAAAGGCTCCAACAAATGTGTCTCCTGCTCCTACTGTGCTCACTATTTTTAGATCAGAGGCAGATAAATGCAATGGTGGGACCATAGTACTTTTTCCCTTCGTGCATAGCACACATCCTTCATCACCCAGAGTTACCACAACATTTCTGCCATTGACGGATTTGGATATTTTGGTACATGCCTGAACGCCATCGTCCATTGATGTCAGGGAGCTAGCCTCCTGTTGGTTTAAAATCAGATAATCTACATGTGCCATGTATCTTTGCACAGCAGAAAGACCGTAATTGGTCAGAAGTGCAGGTGACCATATGATGCTCTTGCCAGCCCTACTAGCGTATATTATGAGCGAGCCTGCAATATCAAGAGGAGGGTCTATAACTATTATTGTACTCGAGTTATCGATTGCAGATAGCACTTTTCGCCGTACAACATGCTCTGGTTTAATAGCCAAGTTTGCAGCCTGATGCGTCAGAACCATATTTTCGCCTTTGCTATCAACAATTACATAAGCCTGTCCTGAAAGCATTCCATCATGCCGAAATATTAGAGAAGTGTCAATTCCTTCATTCTGGAGTATCTTAATCTGGCTTTCGGCTATACTATCGACTCCAAGCATTCCTATAATGCCGACACTATTTGTACCTAGAATTTTCACTGCCGCAACAGCAGTATTGGCAGCCTTGCCTCCAGGAACAGAAATCACCTTCAAGACGCGTACTTCTTCTCCAGGATTCGGGAATCTATCTACAAATAGCATAGTGTCCCAATTTATCGCGCCGCATACAAGGACTTTTGACATACTTGCAAGAAGATGCAAGAAGAACCGTGTAAAGTTATCGTAAATATAGCAGAGAACGAGCTAGGTTTTCCTAACGGGCCGGGGAAAATCAGGCAGAAAAACCTTCAAAATTGAGACGCAATGCAACTAAAACCTTGGCCAAGGGGTTTGAGAGAAAAATGTTCAAGGTTAGGACTCGATGAATAACCTTGATACAACATGAAGATAAAGGTTCAGTTCTTTCATGAACCATCATATTAGTTGTAGCTTTCTATTGGTATGAGTGCGGTCACTTTGAGAAAAAAGCATGGGAGAAAAAGGATTTTTCCAGATTATGTCCAATTCTTATCCAAATTGAAAGATGCTTTTTAATTTTTCATGCTACCGTGCTTCGCTGAAACACCGGCGCGTCGATTCCCCAGCTCCATTTTTTTAGAGGCTTTATCCGAATATACGTAATGGATGGATGATCAGTTTGTTGCATGTATCCATCTTGACGGGTAACTATGTCAGCGATTCCATAAATTCTAATTCCGCGTGGTTCCCACGGATTCACCGACTTTAGATCATCAACTACTAAGGCTACTCTAGGATTTTTCTTGACGTTCTTATATTTAGTGGATTTGAGAAGGTTCATTCCACTAACGTAAAAGTAGTCATCATCATCAAAATCGAACCCCACGGGCACAACGTCTGGTTGGATAAAACCTTCCCTTGATGATGCCGTGGCTATCCTCGCAAGACGCTGTGAATTAAGGTACTCTGTCTCTTTCTGAGAAAACATTGTATCAGGCATTGTTGTTATCCTCTCTCTCCCATTCTTGGTGCCTCAGATAAGATATTCCACTTTTCGTTCATTAATTATTTTCATGATATAAACACATTTAAGGATGGTAGTAATCTGGTGCTAACCAACTCTTTCTGAATAGTTTGTATTAACAAACAGGAAAGATTGTTGGCGGCGGTGGTGGCTGACCAAGAATCACCAAAAAAGAAAGGGGTTTAGCTGATTTACTACAAGAGAAATTCCGGCAAGCCCTCGCTTTCTTATGATGCTTCGGTGGAAGAAGCCTTGCGTTATGGATGGACGATATCCGAGCCAAACCGGTTAACGAACAGAAATTTGCTCTACGGTTGACGTCTCGAACCAAGAACAGTTTTTGTTCTAAATACAATAGAGCTCGTGCATTGAAAAGATCCAACATAGAAAAATGGCCAGTGCTGGGATGGCCTTATTGCCACATGATATTCAATGAAGGAAATCTACAATTCGAATTCGTACACTTAAGAAAAAATGTCTTTGATAAACTTATTAAATATATGCTTATTAAATATGTGCCCATGAAAAAGACTAGTGGTAAACAGACACCTATTACGAGGACTAGCCACTGTCAATTTTTACGCCGCAGACGTGAAAGCGGCGAAGAAATGGTACTCTGAGCTGTTGGGCATCGAGCCATACTTTGAACGCCCAGACTCCGAGCGCCCGGCATATATATAGAGTACCGCCTTGGCGATTACCAGCAGGAACTTGGAATCATCGACAGCAAGTACTCACCCAAGGGTGCGGCAGCAGGTCCAGGAGGTGCGGTGCGGTTGTATACTGGCACGCCGATGATGTGGCAGCAACACTTGAAAAGGCAACGGCTATGGGTGCGAAAGAATATGAACCACTTACGAGTCGTGGTGAAGCGGGATTCATTACTGCTTCTGTGGTTGACCCTTTCGGTAACATCCTCGGCATTATGTATAACCCACACTACCTAGAGATTCTAGGTTCGACCAAGAGAGAAAGTGTTAGAGAAGCAGCATAATACTACTTCTAATTGGGCTAGATATATAGGCCAGATTAAAATAATTCAGTGCGTTGCAGATTAGGGAGAAGGAATAGAGTAGAGAGTTTGTTTATCTTTATCTAGTTTCAGATCTTACCATCCAAATAGCCACAAGGCATCAAACAAGAATGCGCCAATAGCTGCAACTGCCCCTATTGCTGCAGTAATGATGACAACCTTTAATGCATTTTTACGAGTCTTGCGCTGCTGTTCGTTATGGTATGAAGGCACACTCATGGTGATGATAATAATTGAGATACAGAGTTATTCAAGCTAACAGAGTAAACTTCTACTACAGGCAGATTCATCTTTTGTAGGCTTCATTGTTCTAATGATCTAATTATTATCAATAATATGAGACAAACATGAAAGATATATGTATTGTCAAATGTTAAAGCAATAACAACTAGAGAAAGTGAGTAGAAGATAACACTAAGCAACCAATCAGGCAGGCTGATGGTAAGGGCAGGGGTCGTTTGTGGATTATTTTTTAGAAAACCCTGGCCCGGGGGAATCCGGCAGAAAAACTTTCAAAATTGAGACCCAGTCAATCAGATCTAGAGGAACAGGATGCAATGTAGGATGCATTTAAGGCCCATGATACTCGACTTGTGCAAAGAATGCATTCTGACCAGAATCGTCAAAGTTCATGTTAGGTGTTAAAATCCTCATTAATTTTGTTTTTGCAGCATCTGCCATCTTGAAGATAAATCCTTTAGGCATTTGTATCTTTGTTTCTTGCTCCTCGCCTGTTACAGGGTTTTTGAAAGACTCAACTTGGACATCCATTACACCAGGTACAGAGAAACTGCTCTTTTTTCCGTTAATGGTTTTATTGACGTCCACGTATCGAGGCTCCAGTATGTACTTGTACGTTGGTGCAAATAGTGCAAATTGGCCTTCGCCCTTTGCTTTGCCAGAGAAAATGTTAATCACTGCATTGCGCTGGGGTTCAGTTGCGTGTTTTGAAATGTACAGCTGAAGAGTTCCATTTCCTTCATGAATAGCCTTTGGCCAAGACTCTGCTTCGATGACATCTATACCATCAAGCTTGGTATCGCCATAATTGCCCTCTCTAATTGAAAACAGAACAAGAGCCCTGCAAAAACCATAGGTCGGAAATCCGTTGAAGTTACATGGGCAGCCGTAGTCACAGTTGCATGTTTCGACATAATCTGCTTTCAAATGCCATTTTGGGATTGTTGCAGTTTGTTGCTGCTGCTGCTCTTGTCGCTGCTGTCCTTGTGACATTGGCGATCCTTCAAACGTATTTTTTACTTAATAAGAGTTCTTCTCAAGGACTAGAGGAATTAGGCAGAAAAACCTTCAGAATTTAGACTCAATACAATTAGAGGCGGGCCCAAGGGGCTGCATGCTGATATCGGTTCTTTGAAAAGGTTCAGAACTAATAGACATAGGGCTAGCTAAAAAGATTTCTGATAACAATATAGCATGTAATGATCTGGATAGGGCGTACATACATGCAGTATTAACAGCAATAGTCTGTCTAAAATGATGCTTTACTGATTTGGCCTATATGGCTGTTTTTTGCCTTCTTTTGTTTCATCCTTTATCCTGTAACTGACATCGTTAGGATCGAGCTTTCTTTCCATTTCATGTCGAGTCTTGCTGGTCTTTATTGCCTCTTTGACATCTTCTTTCACTTTTTCTTCAACCTTGTCAATATTCGATGCCATTATTCAATACCACTGCCAATTCTTGGTCTACAAGTGATAATAACCTATAATTCGAAAAGTAAAGAATCTCACAGTAAAACTGTTCTCCAGTTAACACACAAGTAGAATATGCTAGTGGAGATAGTACTCTACCTCCACTACCTGCAAAATACCTCCACCAAAAGACCTTCAAATTCACACTCAAACCGGCAATGGTGGAGGTAGTGAAGATATCATAGATATTTTCCGAGTATCTTTAGAGGATACAGTTGAAGTTCCATGGTGTAGCACCACTAACATGTTTGGAATAGAAGAAAGGGGATCATTTAGGCGGCAACTCAAATCCTCAAGGGATTTACTATCTATGCAGTTATATATGCGATAGAAAACTAGGATGCCGGGAAACTGCAAGATTTGACGTCATAACTCCTCCTCAAGCTGGTGAAGCCACTGCAGAACAAGAACAGCTACAATCATGGAAGTATCAGAATGATGAAATGAATCAGATCGTTAAGAAAATTCTCTTCTCTAATGACAATCGAAACTGACCTTCACTTAAGATAAGAAACATTTTACAAATAGAAGATCGTATTACTAGATCGTGATTCAGCAATCCACAATTGGTAATGGCGCTTCAGAAAGTCCTCCTTTAAGTAGAATTTTAGATGGTGGAGCCAAGGCATTAGAGTCCAAAGATGGAAAAAGCAGGATAAAACAAGCTAGTTCTAGGGTAGAGAGCGGAGCAAGGGAAAAAGAGATGGCGGCAAGTGGCGGTAAACTAGATGAGGATACTGGCGGTATAACGAGGCCGGTACTTATTGTGGGCTTTCCTGGCACAGGGCTTGTAGGTTCGATATGTGCAAATTATATAATTGAAAAGAAAAGTTTGCACCAAATAGCTTTTGTTGATTCCGAATATATCATTCCATCAGCGATATACATAGGTGGCAAACTCAGACACCCTTTCCGCATCTATGCGGATGGCAAAAGAGCGCTTTGTGTTATCGTTTGCGAAGCTCCATTAAGACCAGAAGGCGTTTATAGCATCATGGAATTGGTGGTTACTTGGGCGTCAAGGAACGAGGTGAGAGAAGTGCTAGTTCTGGATGGAGTGCCAGTGAGAGGAGGATTGCCAGGCAAAGATAGAAAGCCTATGATATTATCGAGTTCTTCTCCTTCATCTTCTTCTAATGCGTCAAAAGATGATCCTGTAAAAAGTGCTATGATGACGGGGGTATCTGGCGGTTTGATCTCTGCATGTTTATCATATGAAATGCCTTGTACTGGAGTCCTTATTCCTTCAACGAGCGGCATCCCGGATCCAGAAGGAGCGGCAATTCTTCTAGAGACTATAAGCAAAATGCCCAGCGTCCCACTGGAGATTGATGTAAAGCCACTGAGGCAGGAAGGTCAAGCCATCGAGCGGCAGCTCAAAGAATTCATGAATTCTGTCCGCAAAGAGCAACAAGAAGAAGAGGGAAGAGGAAGATATCTTCGTAGCTCTAGGATATACGGCTGACAAAGAGACTGCTCTTATGATATATTGTACAATAGGATTGAAGGAAAACAGGCGAAATATCGAGTATCTAGGCAAGCGCTCCGGAGACCAGAAACAGCTAAAGGTTTAAAGCTAGCTTCTCTATGTAATTATGCCTAGAACCCTTCAAAAGAACTGATAAGGAAGCGGGCCCAGAGAGTTCCAACAAAAAAATGTTCAAAATTGAGAGTCATTGATGACAGGAGGCGGGCCAAGGGTCCCTGTGCTTTTAGAAGCGCTAAACGTTCTATGGTAGGACCAATTGAAAAAGTTTTGTTAGTACGACTGTTTTGAACTTAGTACTGAACGAGTTGAAGAAACCCCTATGCAAGTATAGACGCTGTACTCGGAGGCAATAAAATCGTCCACATTCCTTGTTAAACTTTCATTGATATGGGAGCATGGTTATTGTGCATAAGTTGTCAGTATCAAAGCATGATGAGTATAGACTAAATTGTAAAAGAGGTAGAGTTATTAAAATAATTAGTTCCAGTCCTGAGCTGCCTTGCTAATTGAACTACAGTAGAATTCAATTGTCTGTTTGCTTCATCCATTTGTGGCCCATCTATTGGCCAAGGCAAAATACCATGGTAGAACTTATTACAAGCCTCTATGATCATCTTCTTTGCAATCCAAACACCAGATTCTCTTCTAAGTGCAAGCTGTCTTGGACTATCATCAATTACAGGATATCCACATTCACCTATTATACAGAGCTTTTTTCCAAAATCGTTCCGATCATAATGTGGAATTTCTCCTGATTCATTATAAATATGAAAATCACAAAAGTCGACATCAAGATAAGAATACCTGGCAGCGTTTTTTCTTCTCATCCATCCTATACTGCATTTGAAATCATGATTTTTATGAAAATAATTGCACCATTTGTTGAGCGCAGATTCCAATTCGTTCCATGTGGTTATATTGCATTCGATCAATCCTTCTGGCTCATTCATTAGGTCAATGGCGAAAATGGTAGCAGCATGATCTGACAGAAATTCGCATAACTTGGTTAGAATATTGTTGATAAATTTAGTCCCATGAATTATCAATCCCATCGCATCTAGAGTTGCTGGCCTGTGCTTTGCTGCCCAAGCGTCAAACAGACAGAGATACACCCTGATATTACTCTGAGCAGACAAGTCTAGTATTTTCTTCAAAGATTCCAGAAATGTCCTTTCTATTGAGACAAGCTCGTTATTATCATCAAATATCAATCCTTCCATTCCTTCAAATAGCCAAATTCTTACTAAGTCTATGTCATGAACTTCGCTGAAAAAAGACCTAACAGTATCAAGATTGTTTGGAAGATAGGGCTGCCATTTAGAGAATTGATTATTACCCAAATCATGATCGTACTGTCCTCCAAAGCAGGGCTTGTTCAAGCCAACAAGAAAATCTCTCGTCAAGTTCAGCTACTCAGCCTCATACAATGCATTATAATAGTCTCCAGATTATTATATAGCCATTCATTTGCTGATTCTTGGCGGATAAGAGGAGAAATGACCCTAGAAATGCCGCAAATTCGGACATCTTGATTTGAATACTCACATAGCCTTCGTATTCCATCGATGTTTGGAGCTCTGTCATCAGCCCACTGCCTTCTGTTTGCAAGGCCTCGTGTTATCTTTTTCCAAGGGATAGCAATATCATTCATCTCACACAGAAGCTTGACTACCTTGACATAATTTCGAATAGTCGAGCCATTGATTTCTCTACGGTTACAGCAGTCTTTGTATTCTATCAGAAAGGATACTATATTATTGATAATCCAGTTTGGATCTTGCTTTCCCCTTTATACAAATATCCTACAAAGCTCCATTATCGATTTATTGTTATTATTACTCATCAAGCCGATTTTAGCCAGAAAATATCGCAGTCTTGTAGTACACCGCTGCCTAGTTACAGAGCTGTTCAATGCATTAAGGAATAGGAGTCCGCTATTGTTGGTTTGTCGTTGCTGCTGTTATTGTACTGTATTTTTTCTTGCTACCGAGATTTTGCTTTCTCACCTTTTATTTGTGAAACCTGCAATTAAGCAGATCTGAAAGGAGGGCCCGGGGGAATCCGAGAGAAAAACCTTCAAATTTTAGAGTCCGAGATGCTTGAAAAGAGAGAGTGTTCTCTATCTCTGTTGTTTGAGTATAGATGATATTATCATCATGTATCCTTAAGCTTCCTCTCGCTTTCATTATTATTTCCATTCCCATATTTTTCCTGATTTTCTGGTTCCATATGGATTATCTTCATATACATATAGTCCAATAGCAACGCACTTGCAAGATAACAAACCTTAAACGAAGAGAGCCCACACTAAATATGTAGAATATTGCCCAGCTGTCACCCTGACATATACAGAAGGAACTTCGCTGCGTGGTGCGAAGAATGTAATGCAGTATTCGGCAACTCAGTCCTTGCAAAGCAGCACCGCGACACAAAGAAACATAAGGTAAATGTAAGCGAATATCTAGTCAGCGAGCCCGCGTACTTTTCTTACATTACAAGCATTTTAGAAAA
>JALZEV010000023.1 GCA_030861865.1 Thermoproteota archaeon
TCAGAGCGAACCGAAGACATGGCAACCGATATCAGGCTCATAAAAGAAGTATTTACCAGTGCACACATAGCAGTCAGAAAAGCCTTTCCTCGCTTTATAGAAGGTTATGCTAGTGTCGCTGCTGAAAGAAAGACAGATAAAATTTTAGAAAATGTCAGAAAGATAGAGCAGCGCGGAAGATATGCCAGGATGGCTTAGATCATGGAAAACATAACCTTTGCAAGCACAAATCAAAATAAGTTCCTTGAAGTCCAATCAATACTCTCGACCCAAAGTATTACTGTTGACTTTTCTCAAATCCATCTTGTTGAAATCCAATCAGACTCCATTAAGGAAATAGCAGGGGAGAAGGCAAAAACTGCATTTGCAAAAGTAGGCAGGCCAGTCATCGTCGAAGACGACGGCTTATTTATCGACAGCCTTGCAGGATTTCCCGGCCAGTATTCTTCATTTGTATTCAAAACCATTGGAAATGATGGCATACTAAAATTACTTGCAGGATCAGCCAAGCGGTCAGCGTACTTCAGCTCGGTGATTGCCTTCTATAATGGAATAATATTGTCAATATCAGATGGAAGGGTTGACGGCAGGATATCTGACAGGATAACAGAGCGTGGTTGGGGCTATGATCCTATATTTGTCCCTGACGGCACCGACCTCACATTTGCGGAGCTAAAGAAAAGCAAGAATGAGTATTCGCACCGCAAAAGAGCACTTGAAAAATTTGCCCAGTGGTACCTAAAGCTCTGACACTCAAAGCATGTATTCCTTAATCCACCTGTCAACATAGCGCACTTCATTCTGTAATACCACTATCCTTGAAATCTCACTTTCATCCATTATCTTGAATGAACGCATATTGGCACACAGCTTTGCTGCAAAGTTCCTTATCTCATTCATTTCCAGCATATGATCTTGCTCTAGCCGCTGAGTCGACATGCCAATGTGCATATAAGATTTCAGCTCAATAAAGTGAGGGTCACCCTGCACCATCATATCCGCAAATTCTCTAACAAAATCGTAGCTATCGTTGTATCCCTTTATCAGAGTCATCCGAAGCACAGTTCTGGTATCGAGGGTTGCAAGTAACCTCAGGCTCTCCCACCAGCGCTCCCATGCGTCGCGGTGACGTGGACGGTTTATCTGATAAAATATTTTTTTGTTTGAAGCGTTAGTCGATAAGTAAATCTGAGTGGGCAGTGCATCTTCTACAACTAGCCTCTTTAGCATATCTGGTTCTTGTCCATTTGTCACCAGAAAAATTGACTTAGTTGCCTTGAGCGACCTTAAGTATTTTATTAGCTGTGGCAGCTTAGGGTACATCGTGGGTTCGCCTGATAATGAAATTGCATAATGGGCTGGCAGCAGCGATTCATCAAGCTTTTTCTTATTATTCTTAGGATCTCCATAAAAGCCATTTATCAGCTTTTTCCGCTCAGCCATCAATTGTTCAATGATAATATCCGGCTCGTCGACCAGCTCCTCTGGCATCTGAAGCGTATCATAAAACTCTGTTGGGCGCCAGCAGTAAATGCACCTGTTTTCACAGTTCATTGCGGTTGGGGTCATTTCCATGCATTGGTGAGTAGAGATGCCGTAGAACTTGTGTTTATAGCAGTTACCCTCTTCCGCAAACGACTTTTTTGTCCAGTGGCACAGCTCCACCGCAGAGTGGTTATAGACTCCGTACTTGGCCTTCTGCAACCTTGCTTTTAGCTGGGGTGTAATCTGGATCAGGTTGTTGTGTATCGAATGTGAAACATGCTCGTCTGAGCAACTCATGCTAGCTTTGATAGTGGCTTGCTGATCAGATTTAAATTTTTCACTGTGCCGGCTGGTAGCCGTGGCTGTAGATACAGATAGAATAATGAAAGTGGGGCTAGAGCTTGCCGGTTGGAAGAATATGCCGGCGGACAGTGCTGTGCACATGAAAGGTAAGAACATAAGCAAAGTGCTGATTGGAATAGACATAGGAACCGCAGAGCTGATGCTTGCAAAGCAGCTTGAGTGTGATGCAGTAATTGCTCATCACCCAATTGGTGCTACCGCAGTGAATTTTTACAAAGTATTTGATAGGCACATCGACTATATGGTAGAGCATGGCGTTCCAGATAAAATCGCAAGAGAGGCAGTTGAGAAGCTCAAGGAGCGAATCGAGACACGTAACCATGCTAATATTTACAGTGGTGTTGTCGGAGCTGCCAAGGCGCTTGGCATGCCACTTGTCAATATTCACCAGCCATGTGACGAATACATGCGGCAGGTTATATTGCGCGCAATCAAGGCCGGCAGGACAGAATACGTATCAGATATTGTCAAATCCATTAGTAAGATCGCCGAATTCCGCCATGCTGCAACCAGGATACGAGTAAGGTTTGGAAATCAAAACAACAAAGCAGGTCATTGGACTTTGGTGGTGGCTGCAGGGACTAATGGTGGCTTTAACATTGCTAAGGCATACTTTCAACATGGTGTTTCTACGGTCATCTATCTGCATATAGATTATGGCGAACTAATGAAAATGAGGGAAGAAAAGCTGGAGGGCAACCTTGTAGTAATGGGACACTT
>JALZEV010000081.1 GCA_030861865.1 Thermoproteota archaeon
TCACCAGATGAATGGAAGGCCGTGGCCTCTGCAATCTCGACTCTTGTAGATGAGGCAACTTTTGAAGCTGCAGCAGAAGGCATCTCTTTTAGAGGCATGGACCCCTCACACATTGCGCTTATAGATATTCATTGGCCCAACCACGCATTTGAAAAGTATGAATGCGACAGCTTGGTAAAATTCGGAATCAGAGTCGACGAATTTTCAAAGCTGATAAAAAGGGCTGACAAGAAGGACGCGGTTGAAATCAGCATTGGCGACGATAGCATGCTGCATCTAAAAATGTCAAATAGTTACAAGCGGGAATATAAGAGCCGCCTGATAGAAAGCTCAGCAAGCTCCACCCCTCTGCCAAAGCTCAACTTTAACTCCAAAGCTGTATTCACGGCTATAGCGTTTGATAAAGTGTTGTCTGATGTTCAGGTGGTCTCTGAATATATCTCTATTGAATCGAAATCAGGCAGGATAACTTTCTCTGGAAGGGGAGACTCCGGCGAGGCTGACATTACTCTTGAGGCAGGTAATGAAGGGCTTGAGGAGCTTGAGGCCAAGGAGGAAAGCAAGGCTACATACAGCATTGACTATTTGTCTAAGATAACCAAGGCCGTCGTTTCAATGGGTGGCTCAGTGACAGCCGAGTATTCAAGTAAAATGCCACTCAGGCTTGAGTTCAAGATAGCAAATGTAGGGAGGATCCACTTCTATTTAGCACCTAGAGTTCAGGATTAGAACACATATGCGCTTGGTAATGAAGTTTGGGGGAACCGCAGTAGACTCCTCAGACAAAGTAAGGCACATCGCACAGTTAGTACAATCCCATAAGAAAGGCGATGAAATAGTGTGCGTGGTTTCTGCGGTTCGAGGCATGACTGATGGCCTGCTCTCGATAGCAGACAGCGTCAAGCGAGGAGATAAGACATCGCTAGATGAGTTTGTAAAAAAGTGTACCAATACTCACATGCAAATTGCAGAGGGCACGATTTCAGACAAAAAATTGAAAAGCGAGGCCCTCGCCACAGTCAAGAAGATAATCAGCGAGCTGGAAGATGTACTTGGCGGTATTGTGCTATTAGGAGAAGTTACCACAAAATCACTTGATTACCTAATGTCGTTTGGCGAGCGCCTCTCCACTCCTATAGTGTCATTTGCTCTACAGGATCTTGGCATGAAGTCAGAACACCTTACAGGTAAGGAGGCAGGCATACTCACCGACAGCAACTTTGGTGAGGCTCGGCCCCTAATGGACACAACAAAGCTTAAGGTGAGCCATAAGCTCGAGCCCATGCTCAAGCAGGATGTCGTGCCCGTGGTAACTGGATTTATTGGTACTGACCAGTATGGCAACACCACCACTATTGGACGGGGAGGGTCTGACTATACTGCTACGATAATAGCTGTAAGCATAGGTGCTCAAGAAGTATGGTTGTGGAGCGATGTCGATGGACTAATGACAGCAGACCCCAAGCTGGTCATGAATGCTAAAGTGCTCAAGGAAGTATCATTTGCTGAAGCAATGGAGATGGCACTTTTTGGGGCAAAATACATGCACCCGCGCGCTCTTGAGCCAGTCATTGATACCAAGATTCCAATAAGAATCCGTAATACATTTAATGTCAAGCACACTGGCACTATCATTACACAAAACCCAAGCAAGGAATCGCAGAAAATAGTAAAGTCTGTAACCGTGATACGCCATACTGCTCTTATTGACGTAAGCGGCGGTAGTATGGTTGGCGCGCCAGGCACTGCCGCCAAGATCTTTGATACCCTTGCCAAGAACCGCATTAACATTATGATGATATCTCAGAGCCCCTCAGAATCGAGCATTTCAATGCTTGTCAGAAAGACAGACCTTGACAAGGCTATAACTACTTTGGAGCTGAGCCTACTTGGAAAAGTCATAAAGCAGATAAATGTCAACGACGATGTTGCAGTCATTGCAGTAGTAGGATCCGGCATGCGAGGGATCAAGGGAGTAGCAGCCAAAGTATTTGGGGCTGTGGCAAAGCATGGTATCAACGTCATAATGATAACACAAGGATCCTCTGAGCTCAACTTGGCCTTTGTTGTCAATGACCGGGACTGCGAACAGGCTGCGCGAGCTTTACATGAGGAGTTTGAGCTTGCTAAAGGTTCTGGAAAAGGATAAATTGGATTTCTCTTGACTCTGATGTGCAAGAATGAGCGCCAATCATGTCTCTTTATTACCATCCACCTCTTTTCCTAATACTTGCTGTTGGTTGGATTGCATCATCCTCAAGCTACTATAAGTAACATAGAACAGAAACAAGAAAAACAGGAACAAAAGAACCCTGTATCATATGCCTTAAAGTATTTGAACTTGCCAGAAACCCAAAGACAGTATCCAAAGAGGCTAAAACTGTTCTTTAACCATGTCGGCTCAACTGTAGGAGAATCATCATCGCTGAAAGCTCAGGTGCAAGCCTTTCTGGACAAGACTAGAGAGAATCCACAGTGGGCGCAAGAGAAGATTATAGACTTTATACATTTTCATAAACAGCGAGTCCAAAGAAAAGAGCTAGCGGTCAGAATTTAGCCGACCTGACCTATGAGTTAGTGAAGAATAATCAAGGGCAGATTACGGGTTAGAACTGACAGGCTATGAAGACCCCACAGACCCATTCGGCTTAGAAGAGGGACCTGGTTCCGTGTGTGATGAAGACTTCGTAAGATTACTAGGAGTCACAGAATTTGAAGTGACGCATATCTCTGTGCAGATTTCAGGATTTCGAACTGTTCACTTTCCAGTTTCATAGAGTAAAAAGTAGAATAATAATAAGAAGAACAACGAGAAGAACTGTAAGAAAAGGAAGAAGAGTCCTCTACTTCCTTAGGTAGTATCTTTTTGATGAGGGAGAATAATAATTGATATGCAACAACTTTGGCTTGTTGTTAGACTATTTTTTCCTCCCCTTTCCAAAAACCTTAAATCCTAAGCGAGAGCACCACATGCTCTATATGACGACATCCGAAACTACCACACGACAAGAGGTTTCTTCTGAAACTATTCCAAAATGGCATATGAAAGCAGACTATGTTGAAGTGTGCAATTGTGACTATGGCTGTCCATGTAATTTTAGTGGCTTTCCGACTTATGGTTTTTGCAGTAGTCTTCTTCTGTTTTCAATTAAAGAGGGCAATTATGGCGATACTAAGCTTGATGGTATAGATGTCATCGGTGCGCTTTCTTGGCCAAAGGCAATTCATGAAGGGAATGGAACTGCTCAACTGTATATCTCAAAACACACAAATGAAGACCAGCGCAATGCTCTAATTAACATTTTCTCTGGCAAATCAAAAGGCGAAGGACCGTTTGCTTTATTTGCTCCAACCTTCAAGTACATACTGGAGCCTCAATACGTAGACATCCAAAAAACCATTGATGGAAAGAAGAGCAGTTTCTCTGTGCCGGGTGTAATGGATGTCCAAGTTGAGCCATTCAAAAATCCTGTCACTGGAGAGGAACAACAGACTGAAGTACATCTACCAAAAGGGTTCATCTGGAAAGTGGGCCAAGCGGTAAAGTCAAAGTTGATGAGAATGTCTACACCACAATTTAACTATGACCATTCTGGGCAAAATGCCTATGTGTCAACCGTTGAATACGAGGGTCCCTGAGGACATCACAGAGAAAGCAACAAGCCCAGATGCAGCAGGTGGTGGCGATTATTATCAGGCCAAAATTGTCTTTCATATTTGCAAGTTTGGATGAGTGTCCCCTCCTACTTTGCCTGCTGGTATTTATCGTAATTCTTAGACTTCATCATTAGCAGGATTGGGTTAGCGGTATTGGCACATAAGATGTTGTGATATTATCGTGATTTCTCCTTAATATGGGCAGAACAATACCTTCCTTTATAAGTATGCTCGATATGAAAAAGAGGAATGGAAGCCCTTCTGTAATGCTCTTAGCAAATCAGAGAGAAAGAAGTTTTTGATGAAATGTGGGACATTCCTAAATGGTATATTTCAGCTTGCTCTAATTCTGTACAGTATGTGAGGCTTCACCCAATTCTTATGTCCATCCTCTCCCCACCATCTTAAGCTTAGTTCAAAAAACTCATTAAGGTCAAAATTGTCTACCATATGTGCAAGTATGAGCTCCAAGAAGGGCAAGTTGTACGTTGTTGGATTAGGGCCTGGCAGCCATGATCACATGACATATAGAGCAAAGCAGGTTATTGAGGAAAGTGAAGTCATTATTGGCTATGATACTTACGTTAGTCTAGTTGAAGATCTGATAGCAGGCAAGGAGGTTTACCGTTACGCTATGACTCAAGAGGTGGATCGAGCAAATCAAGCGATCGACTTGGCAGAAAAGGGTAGAATCGTTTCAGTTGTTTCGTCCGGCGATCCGGGCATTTATGGCATGGTTGGGCTCATATATGAAATCTTGGCTCAAAAAGGTTGGAATAGATATGGCAACAACAACAGCAGCATCTATGTCGAGTGTGTGCCAGGAGTATCTTCGCTTAATTCATGCGCCGCTCTTGTAGGCTCGCCCCTCATGACTGACTTTGCAGTTGTCAGCATGAGCGACTTGCTAGTTCCCTGGGATATTATAGTCAAGCGTGTCGAAGCTGCAGCCATGGGTGACTATGTGACTGTCATATACAATCCTGCAAGTAAAAAAAGGGTTCACCAGCTCCGGGACACAAGAGAGATATTTTTGAAATACAGAAAGCCGGATACACCAATCGCAATAGTCAAGGGTGCTTATCGAGAAAGTCAAGAGCTGGTTGTGACCACTTTGGAGAAGATGCTTGAGCATCAAGACATGTTGGGGATGATAACTACCGTCATCGTGGGAAACTCATCAACTTTTAATTACGAAGGGATGATGATAAATCCGCGTGGATACACTTCAAAGTACGAGTTGATCAAGCTCAACCAGCAGCAGTAGCCGACGACTGCCAAGCAGTAATACCAATTAATATCTCTATATGATTTTGTTTAATTCTAGCTTCTGCTAGCTGTTTTTGTCTCAAAATAGATGATTAAAAGGAAAAAGGAAGTGGTGTTTAGATGACTTGCCACGGTCTCGTTGCGAACGTAACACCTAGGCCAACTCCGATAATTATGCATTGATAGACAATGTTTGCATATGGAATTGGCTTCAATATTGGTTCTCCTGTGACGCTTACTGTCGCGCCTCTTCCAAGACCAGGTCCTACAGTTTCAACGTTTAGCTGTGTGTGTACATGATACGTTCCTGGTTCAAGCGCCCTTACCGTAATTGAGTAAGGAACCGTTGCTCCAGGAGGGATATCGAAAATGTTGCCTGGTGGATCACGGGCCAAGAACTCCCATCTATTGCCTGCATTAGCCGATTCGCTGAACAGTGATAGCCATGCCCTTAGCGGCCTATTGACCAAGCTTGTCAGCTCGCCAGTCACAGTCAGCTCTTCACCTGTATTCAAGGTCTGATCTGAAAATTGTTCATTGTCGATTCTTACGAATCTGCTTTGAAGTTGTGCCTGTACTCCATGTGCACTCGCTGAAGGTAGAATATAGGAGATTACAGAGACAGCGATGATAGTCGCAAGAGCAATCGCAACTAACGTCTTGCTTTCCATCATATCTTTATTCTTAAGTAGACCAGAAAGAACATAGATATATATTTTGCTCATGCACGTCAGTCGCCGATTTCATAGCTTATCAATGCTAATTAATAACACATGTAAAAGCTAAACTAGTACAAGCAATTGGCTGCCGAAGAGGAGGAAGAAGATGCAGTTTCAGACAAGCTGGCTCTCTATAACATAGAGGATATAGGACCGGCCACAGAGAAGCGGCTCAGAGAGGCCGGTTTTAGATCAGTTCGAGACCTTCTCGTAAGAGGTCCTGTAGACATTTCAGAATCCACAGGAATGGAGATGGATGAGTCAGTTGAGATATGCAATAAGGCTAGAGTGATGCTTGAAGATTTAGGAATGATCGACAAAAGCTTTGTCACTGCAACCAGCCTCTACAACAAGCGTAAGGATCGCATATCCACAGGCTCCAAAAGCTTTGATGACCTGTTGGGTGGTAGTGGTGTCGAGACAAAGGCTGTGACAGAGGTCTACGGAGAATTTGGAACTGGCAAAACTCAGCTTTGTCATACATTATGCCTGATGGTGCAGCAGCCAGCATCTGAAGGCGGGCTTGCTGCAAAGGCGATTTACATTGACACTGAAAACACATTTCGTCCAGAAAGAATAGTCTCTATTGCGCAAGCGCGAGGATTTGATTCGCAAAAGGCGCTTGAAAATGTAATTGTCGCCAAGGCATACAACAGTGCCCATCAAGAGCTTATCGTCGATGAAGCTGGTTCTGTAATTGAAGACAACAATGCTAGGCTAATAATTGTTGACTCAGCAGTTGCACACTATCGAGCAGAATTCATTGGCCGGGCAACACTATCTGAGCGACAGCAGCGTCTGAACAGATTCATGCACATATTAGTTAGGATAG
>JALZEV010000091.1 GCA_030861865.1 Thermoproteota archaeon
GGGACTCGAAGATCTTCCACCGACAAAACTACTCTACTATCAAGAGGAATCAATCCGCCATTTTCATGCAAAGGTGCTCAAGGTGGTCGAAGGCAAGTATATCATTTTGGATCAGACTGCCTTTTACCCTAGGGGCGGAGGACAGGAACCAGATACTGGAGAAATTGAAGGAATCAAGGTCATAGAAGTCACAAAGCAGGCCGATGTGGTAGTGCACAAGATTGAGGGAGGAGGAAGTAGGGTACCTGCAAAGGAGCAAACTGTACATGGAACAGTAAATGCCAAGCGGCGCGATCTTATTACCAAGCACCATACAGCAACCCATGTCCTCAACTCTGCTTCTAGAAATGCGCTGGGCTCCTGGGTATGGCAGAACTCTGCATTCAAAGAAGAAAATTACGGCAGGCTTGATATCACGCACCATTCCTCACTTACAAGAGAAGAAGTGAAAAAGATCGAACGTATGGCAAACTGGGTAATCCGAGAAAATCATCCAGTCATAATCAAGACCTATGATCGTGGAGATGCCGAGCAACAGTTCTCCTTTCGCATCTATCAGGGAGGCATCGTTCCCACAAGCAATGTTAGAATAGTCAATATCAATGGATGGGATATTGAAGCCTGTGGTGGAACGCACGTAAAAAGCACAGGTGAAATTGGCCTTGTCAAGATAGTTAAATCCGAGCGAATCCAAGATGGAGTCGTCAGGCTAGAGTTTGTCGCCGGCGAGGCGGCTGTCAGCTATATGCAGCAGATAGATAATGAGCTTGCATCCATAGCACAGACGCTGGGCTCAAGCAGAGAAAAAGTTATCGAGTCCTTTGACAAGGCAATGCAAGATGCAGAAGCTTCAAAGAAAAAACTACGAGCCATACTAAGGGTCGTCTCAATTCCAATCGCAAAGAGCATTTCAGAGCAAGCCAAAAAGCTTGATTCGGGCATACACCTGTATACTACATATGACGAAGAGCTAGATGACGACTACCATATCGCCATTGGAGAAAAGGCAATCGAGCTTGACAAACACTTAGTTTATCTTGCCCTTCTTTCAAGGGGTCAAGGCATTAGAGTGATAGTATTCGCAGGGGAAGCCGCATGCAAGAAGGTCAAGGCTAGTGCAATTGCAAAGCAGGTATCCAGCAAGCTAGGTGGGTCCGGCGGTGGAGACGATCGCTTTGGGCAGGGTGGAGGTAAATCAAAAGATAGGATAAAGGAAGCTCTGCTGTTGGCTGAAGAGGTAGTAAGGTAACTGTGAGTGCACGTGTAGACTGGAATTCAATAGAGAGCAAGTGGATTGAGAGGTGGGAGAAGCAAAGGATCTTTGAATCAGATCCCGACAGCAGTAGAGAAAAATACTTTGTGACAGTCGCCTATCCTTATCCAAACTCGCCCCAACATATTGGCCACGGTAGGACGTACACACTTGCTGACACACATGCTCGCTATATGAGGATGAAGGGCTATAACGTGCTTTTCCCTATGGGCTTCCACTATACTGGCACCCCGATCCTTGGCATGTCACGAAGGGTTGCTGCCGGTGACATGGAGCTGATGGAAACGTTTCACGCAATTTACAAGCTATCAGACGATGTCATAGCGACATTTGTCGAGCCAGTCAAGATAGCAAGCTACTTCCACCACGAGATCAAGACAGGTATGAAGGAGATGGGTTACTCTATTGACTGGAGGCGAGAATTTACCACCATTGACAGGGTATATTCAAAGTTCATCTCATGGCAGTTCAGGACTCTTCAAAAAAAGGGATTAATAGTGCAGGGTTCGCACCCGGTTGGATGGTGTCCACGTGACCAGAACCCTGTCAGCCAGCATGATACGATAGGAGACGTAGAGCCAGATTTCAATGAATACACTGTAATCAAGTTTAGGTCTGATAATCGTGATGGTGATCTTGTTATATTACCAGCCGCAACGCTCAGGCCAGAGACACTCTTTGGAGTGACTAACATTTGGGTCAACCCAAAGATTGACTATGTGCAGGCTAAAGTTGATGGCCAAAGGTGGATAATCACCAAGGAGGCAGCAAGAAAGCTAGAGTTTCTTAACCACAAGATCGAGATCATAAAAACAGTCAAGGGCAGCGAAATCATCGGATGGAACGCTACCAACCCTCTCAATAACACATCTGTTCCGGTATATCCTGCGACTTTTGTTGAAGCCAATAGCGGCACTGGAATTGTAATGTCAGTGCCAGCACATGCACCATATGACTACCAGGCCCTCGAAGCTCTAAGATCAGATGAAAAACTTCAGCAAATATTTCACATTTCAGTTGATGATGACAACATTCGCCCGATTAAAATAATCGAGTCTGAAGCATATGTTAGTACCGTCCCGGCTGCCGAAGCAATCGAGCAAGCCCTCGATTTTAGCCATGGTAATAATAATAATAATGATGATGATGACAAGCGACTGGAGAAAGCGACAAGCAATCTTTACTCCCATGAATTTTACAAAGGTACAATGATGCAAAATACCGGTAGGTTTGCAGGCATGACAGTTATTGTAGCAAAGAACGAGATCAAGCAGGATCTCTTGCAGTCAGGTTACGCAGAAACAACGTATGAACTTGTCAACAAGCCAGTAAAGTGCAGGTGTGGAGCTGAATGCGTGGTCAAATTGCTAAGTGATCAGTGGTTCCTAAACTACAAGGACAGAAAATGGAAAGAACTCACACACAGGTGCCTAAACAATATGGATATCTTGCCTCAGGACATCAGGCAGGAATTTGATTATGTTATTGACTGGTTGCGCGAGCGGGCCTGCGCAAGAAAATCAGGTCTTGGAACAAAATTACCTTGGGACAAGGAGTGGATAGTTGAGAGTCTATCAGATTCGGTCATTTACATGGCGTACTATATTATTGCAAAATATGTCAATAGCAAAGCTATAAGCGATGACAATGACAACAACAACATCACCGATACATTCTTTGACTATGTCTTGCTTGGACGTGGTAGCGCAGATCAAGTTGCCAAAGAGTGCAAGTTGTCTGCACAGACAGTAGAACAGATAAGAAACGAATTCATTTACTTTTATCCCATAGACTCCCGCCACTCAGGGCGCGACCTCGTTCCAAATCACCTCACGTTCTTTATCTTCAACCATGTAGCTATTTTTGACAAGAGAAACTGGCCACGGCAAATTGTGGTCAACGGCTCAGTTCTGATGGAGGGCAAGAAGATGAGCAAGTCGCTTGGCAATATTATCCCTCTTCGAGCTGCAATCAGACAATATGGAGCAGACACAATTAGGCTTGCAATGTTGGTCTCAGCTGAAATACTTCAAGACGCCGACTTTTCTTTTGATACTGTTCGAGGAATTAGGCTGAAACTTTTGGGCATTTTTGAAATGGCTGAAAAGTGTAGGAGCAGGGCCTATCAAGCGAATGGGCAAGAAGAGGATCATAATCAGCAGCAGCAACAACAACAACAAGAGCTGGTGATGCTGGAAGATAAATGGCTAGTCAGCCGACTCCACCGCACGATAGCGGAGACATCAACATCAATGGACAGATTAAGGATAAGAGAAGCGATATACTATGCGCTATATTCACTTGACCGAGACTTGCAATGGTATCTGAAACGGACTGCTGCTAGGAAGCGGGAAGATATATCTGAAATGCTTACTATGTTTCTCAACCTTCAAGTCAGGATGCTTGCGCCATTTGCGCCATTTACAGCAGAGGAAGCGTGGGAACTCATGGGCAACAGGCAATCAATAACCACAGCAGGGTGGCCTGCGGTAGAGGAAGAAAAGATAGACATAGTGGCAGAAGAATCTGAGTTTTTCATCTCTAGCCTGCTTGAAGATGTCCAAAACATAGTCAGGGTCACTAAGATAACACCTACCAAGATTGTGATCTATGCTTCAGCTGCCTGGAAGGTACAGGTGTACAATGCAATACTTGCAAATGTACTAGAAGGCAGGATCAATTTTGGCCAAATAATGAAGCAGCTGATTGCAAACCCGGAGACTGCAAAAGCTAAGAGTGACCCTAAAATGGTGCAAAAAATGATAGAAGACATTCTGTCGGCGCCTCTTGAGGCAAGGAACCGGCGGCTTAAGCTGACAGGGTTTAATGAGGTAACCACAATACAGGATGCACAACCATTACTGTCAGATGAGATCAACAAAGCACAGATAATCGTCTATTCCGAAGAAGACCCTACAAAATATGATCCAAAATCAAGGGCAAAGTCTGCAAGGCCTTTTAA
>JALZEV010000107.1 GCA_030861865.1 Thermoproteota archaeon
TTCTACGGGCGTTGGTGACATACTGTGCGCCTCATTTTCATGTGCCTACATAAAAGAAAAGGATCCTATATGGGCGATCTGCTTTGGAGCTGGAGCCGTTAAGGCAGCCCTTGAAACAAGAGAGGTCGGCATTGCCAAAATTCCCCCAATGCGCAATATAGAAGAGACAGCTTCCTACCTTTACAATGCCATCGGATTTGAACGTCTATCTTAACTTTAAATTTGACTCCAGAACACTACAACTAGTATAATAGCGATGAAAGTCGCGCTTTCAGGCAGTGACATGCGGGACGGAGCGCTCCTTTCCAAAGTCAGAAGGACACTAGAATCATTCACCGTAAGGACTCAGATAATGAAGGATGATGACTATCATACTGCAAATGAAGTAGATCTCGTAATGGTGGCTGGAGGCGACAGAGGCATACTTGACTACTTCCACAAGATCGAATATGATTCTGCTCCTGTTCTTGGTATCTACGAGACTGATTCGACTGGTTTCCTCGCCCAGCTTGATGTAAGAGATATGGAGTCTGCAATATCTCAACTGAAGCGAGCTAGCTATTCTGTCGAGGAGGTTTTGCGGCTTGCAGTTAAAGTGGACGGTAAGCAGGCGTACCCCGTCCTAAATGATGTAGCAGTCTTTCCAAGTAAAAGTGCTACTCTGATGGAGCATGTTTTGCGCATAGATGCCAACGACATTTGGCATGACAAGAGTGATGGTGTAATAATTTCAACTCCTACTGGCTCCACTGCATATTCAATGTCAGCAGGCGGCCCTATGGTGCTACAAAAATCGCCAGTATTTTTGGTTGTTTCTGTAAACTCTCTTGACAACACTCGCAGACCACTTATCGTTCCGAACCAAAGTAATCTTGAGATCACTGACATCATCAGTCGTTATCACTGTGAAGTAGTGCTTGATGGTGGCCGAAGGATACAGATAAAGCGTACTCTTGAATGCAGCAAGCATGCATTTCCTGCCCGCCTTGTGAGACTTGGCGGAGATTCTTCTCCGGCAACGCTTATGGCAAAAAAAGTTAAGCTTGCCGAAGATATGCTAAAGATGCCTCCGAGTGCTAAACTCATATTGAAGACACTAGAGTATGAAGGATCATTAAGCCAAAAGGACTTGGCTACACGGACAATGCTTCCCGAGCGCACCATTCGACTTTCACTCAGCCACCTTATCGAGCAAGGTTACGTAAAAAAGAAAACCTCGCTACGAGATGCCCGCCAGAGGATATATGAATTAAAATTCTAATATTTTGCAGCAGCCTTTACAAATGCCTCAAAGGCATGCTCAGGCCTACCTGGTCTGCTGTTAAATTCTGCATGATACTGAACAGCAAAGAAGAACTTATGATTCAATATTTCTAGCATTTCCATTCGTCTGGCGCCATCAGAATGGGCTGACATCATAAGGCCATTCTTTGTTACAATATCAAGGTACTTTTGATTAAACTCAAAGCGGTGCCTGTGTCGCCTCTTTATCGAGGTCGACCGATATATACCAGCTGCAAATGTCTTTGGCACTATGGTTATTTGATGGCTTCCAAGACGCATTGTACCTCCCATATTGTGGACGTCGAGCTGTTCGGGCATGAAATCAACAACAGGATTCTTTGTGTTTGGCTCAAGCTCAGTAGAATTTGCGTCACTCAAATTGCAGACATGTCTTGCAAATGCAACAATTGCGAGCTGAAACCCAAAGCAGATTCCAAGATATGGAATGTTATTAGCCCTTGCAAAATTGGCCGCACTTATGATGCCCTCGCTTCCCCTTATACCAAAGCCGCCAGGTGCCAGTATCCCCTCGAAGTTTTTCAACATTGATAGGTCCTGTTGACCACCATCTTCAAATTTTTCAGAGTCGATCCAGTACACGTCAACCTTTTTGGCAATGCTTGCACCAGCGTGCAATAGCGCATGGTAAATGCTGACGTAGCTGTCTGGCAACTTCACGTACTTGCCTACGACTGCAATCCTGATCGAACCCTCATGCTTTGAAAATGAATCTGCTATGCCTTTCCAGTTACCCCATTCAGGTGCGCTCCTTTTGAGTCCGAGTCGCTCTGCTATTGATCTGAGCATACCCTGGTTTTCGAGAACTTCAGGTACCTTGTATATTGAAGGCGCATCGTGACAGGAAATTACGCAATTTTGTTCTACACTTGCGAAAAGTGAAATCTTGCGCCTGGCCTCATCTCTTAGTGGCGTCTTGCATCTGACAGCAAGGATATCTGGCTGAATCCCAATTCTCCTTAGCTCCTGCACGCTGTGCTGGGTCGGTTTTGTCTTTTGCTCACCCACAACATCAAGCACTGGTGCCAATGTTACGTGAATGAAAAGGGTATTTGAATGACCTAGCTCCAGTTCCATCTGTCTGAATGCTTCAAGGAATGGCAAGCTCTCAATGTCTCCGACTGTTCCTCCACACTCAACCACCAAGATGTCGAGTTTTTCGTCATTCGCAATCTTGCACACAGCGTTCTTTATTGCATCCGTAACATGCGGAATTATCTGAACACATTGCCCTAAGTACTTGCCTTCGCGCTCCGCTCTAATGACATCCATGTAGACCCTGCCAGTGGTTATGTTATGCTCTTTTGTCATTGCAACATCGACAAAGCGCTCATAATTGCCGATATCCATGTCGCATTCGCCACCGTCGTCTGTGACAAAGACTTCGCCATGAGCGACCGGATTCATAGTTCCGGCGTCATAGTTTACGTATGGGTCTATTTTCACACATGAGACCTTATAACCAGCAAGCTGAAGAAGTTTTGCTGTTGAAGAGGTAGTCACACCCTTACCTAGACCAGACATGACTCCGCCTGTGATGAAAATGAATTTAGGTTGAATCTGGGGCCACGACTGCACATCCACGTTTAGGGAGTCACCTTTTTATTCCTTTTCGGGTTCGTCAGCGCTAGATTAATAAGAATAAAAGGTCGTACCTAATTTGTTCTTAGAAAATGCAGGAAAGTGATTCTAAAAAGCCTAGAGGCCGTTCTGCTATACGCGCTGCTCATGGCGGTATTACCAGTGAGGATGAAGCACGTCTAGACCTTATGATATCTGACCTTTATGGGGTGGACAACGATGAAGCTGCAGAAATACATCTCAATTACCATATTGACAGAATGCTTGCGGCTCTTACATGGCGATGCGAAGAAAGAGGGATAAGAAGCGAGTCGATAGCAGACCGACTCAGCTACCTAAATGTTTCTGCAGCTGCGAATCAAGTGGTAAAGGGCAAACTTAGTGAAGTCGCAGCAATCGATTCCTTATTTAGATCGTTACAAGCAACGGAAAATCAGGACAGGGATGACAGGTATATCAATTTCTATGGTTAGAAAGATTTATCTCTATTTTGTCAACGCGAGGATAAAAGCCTTAATTTAACATATTTAACTCACAAACAAACAACACTACCACACCATATAATAATTCGGTATTGCATATGAAGAGCAAACTTAGTATCTGAACACTTGAGTTTCAAGATCTCAATGCTTTATGAGTTTTGATTTTCTCATTGAGGACCGATGTAGCCGACATCATTAAAGAACTCTATTAATTCATTAACGTACTTATTCTCTCTGTTTATCCCGTACATTATACTTGCATATTTACTCTGGGTAACCCATCCTATCTTTAGGAGGTCGCTAATGTTATTCTTGATGTCTTCACGCTTCAAATGAGTTTTTTTATGAAGTACATAGATTGTTGCCAGTTTGTTCTCTTCAGCGAGAGCTTTTATTATCTTAATCTTACCAATGCTGCCAAGTCCTGTCTCTAAAATTTGCTTACTGTTCATCTCTTGTGACACTAGACTACTTTTCACCTTTGACCTTTCTCATCAATACGGGTTCCAGTTCTGCAAGTGATACGCCATGCAGGCCTATTGCTTTAAGTGATTTGATGTCCACCATCTTCCTTGCATTTAGGTCGTCAAGGTAATCTTCAATGTCAATCTTTTTCATGCCTAGTTGGTCTGCAAGTTCAGAAGCGTACAGGCGTACGTCCTTGAGCCCTACATAGGGCTTTTTCTTGCTTTTTAGCGCACGCACTAGAGCCATCAGGCTTACGAGATGGTTCTTTGACAGTTGCTCGATTTCTTCTGATGTTATTGATGGATGGATTTGCCCGTGGACCTTGCGAACGTGATCAAACATGACCCTGCCTGACCCATCGGATTCGGCTAGGTTGCCGGAGTACAATAGCAGATCAAGAGCATACCTTACGTCACTGTTTACCTCAGCTGAGGTTGTAATGCTAGCAACTTTGTCAATAACATCTGAACCTATTGCCTTTGGATTGAATGCTTCGGCAGCCCGACTCTCGAGTATGTCGCTGACTTGCTGCATTGTATATGGATGAAATTCTATTGGAACCCTCCCAAGTGTGCTCAGCTCTGCTGCATCAAGTTTACTATAAAATTCCATGCTTCTAGCGATGAATATTACTCCCTTAACATGGCAGGGCTTGTCAAGCTCATACTCATTCAAGCGTGTCAGATCGTAAATGATACCTATGTCTTTGCTAGTCTTTACCAAGTAATCGATTTCGTCTATGATGATCAAAGCATACTGACTGTTTTGTCTCAAATATTGTAAAAGGTAGCGCAGCATCTCTTCAGCGCTGAGCCCTTGGGCTGGCAGCTCTGGTGCAATGCGCTCAAGCAGGAATCTATATATTGCAAATTTGTTCCCTCCCTGCAACTTCATATTAATGTATACACTCTTAAATGTCAGTCTCCTTTTTTCAAACACCTCCTCTAGGATCTTAGAGGATCTAAGGACAGTCGAAGTCTTGCCGATGCCTGCAGCACCTATTACCTGTAAAACAGTAAGGGGAAAATGGTCAGGATCTCCCTGAGCGTCCGAAAATACATGCACTATTTGCTGAATCTGCGCTTGGCGATGCGGCAGCTCTTCTGGTAAGTAGCGTGGAGACAATTTAGATTTGTTCTTAAAGATCGCGCTTTCAGACATTAAGCTATGTTGGATAGGGATCATCCATCAATATATACCTGAATCAAAACGAAAGTAGTAGTAGAAGCTGCCGCTCTGTGCATGTAACGCATATTAGTAATGTATCTTACGTAGGTATATCAACATGCCAATAGATCCAGACTTTCCAAAAAATAATCAGCCAATTGGCAAGCACCAGCACGCAGACGGGGAGCATTTTCATTTTGTATGGGGGCCTGGGGCATCCAAAGAGGCTTTAGAGAACGAAGAGG
>JALZEV010000121.1 GCA_030861865.1 Thermoproteota archaeon
TCTTCAATAAATTATTAATACAGTATTTACTGGCCTATCATCCAATTGGTCGACTGGGACGAACAGATTAAGGCTCATCTATTCTGGGTTTGGGGTGGAGAAGAAGGGCTTTTCAAGCGCGGCAAAGAGGGTATGCTAGTCGTCACGGATAGGCGCCTTGCTTTTATCATAAAGACAGACATGACCTATAAAATGCATGAATCCCATTCGATTAGACAGTTAAAGCGTTTTGAGGCAGGCGAAAACATCTTTCGGCCGACTGAAGGCTACACTCTAGAGCACCTCAAAAAAGACCTTGCCAAGAGCTCTGATAATCTTCAGGTTCAGTTTCGCCAAATCCTGGATGCCGTCTCAGAAGAAAAGGACTGGGGTACACTTCTTAAGGTGAAGATGAACATTGGTTACAAAGCAAAGGTTTTCAAGTTCTCGATAGTGAAGGGATGGGTAAAATATCCTGTAAAAGATCCACTTGAGTTTCAGCGCATGGATTGGAGACCGCTTATAGACTTAATAAAGACGTCGATTTAAAGTTAAATTTATTGCCCCCTTGCAAGCAGAACTTATATAGTCTATAAAAGAAAGACCAGAATATTTCCATCCTGTTAATGTGTATAAGGATAACAATAATGGACTTAAAAAGATTCTTCATAAGATGTTCGATTCGTCAGAAGTGTCAAAGCTGTTTACGGCTTGTATTGCAAAGTATTGCATGATACTCTTTCTCAAGCAGGACCTCTGCAAGGGCAAGTCTGAGATTGTCCTAGGAGATCTAAGTATAAAGAGAATGTGTAGTACCCGCACGATAGTAGTAATTGCAAAGTAATATAATTAGGCACCCTGCTGTCTACAGTTCGCATATTGGTAAGAAAGCTATTCATTGTAGGTGTTGGTCCTGGCTCACCAAAATATCTTACCGATGCGGCTAAAGAAGCCATTGTCAAGTCACATTACATCGTAGGCTACAAGTATCCGCTGTCGACGATTGAAGCTATTATTGACAGGAGTAGTCAGCAAGTATTTCAAGTTACAATGCAGACGCAAGAAGGCATCTATCAGGATGTTTACGCAAAAATGAAGGATGGCGAGTACTGCACTGTACCTTTTACAGGTGATGTCAATTTCTCTGAATCTGAGGTTGTTGACAGGTTGCTAGAAATATTTGGGAGCGACGATGTTGAGATGATTCCTGGTATTAGCTCCATTCAAGTGGCTGCGGCCAAGGCCCGCATTCCAACTGATAAGGCTTTCATTGTTACCTTCCATGTGACAGACGACATCGAGGCGAAAAAGCAGGAAATGCTGCAGGCAATTAGACAGGGCAGAAGCGTAATACTGCTACCTCGGCCTTGGCCAAGAGACACCTCAAAGCACTTTATGCAATCTGAAATTGCAAAATTCCTGCGTATAAGTGGCATCGACACTACTAAGCTAAAGGTTTGGGTCTTTGAGCATCTGACGACTGAAAAGGAAACAACATTCAAAGGCACGGTTATAGACCTTGAAGAAAAGGGGTTCAGCGATCTGTCTGCTATGGTAGTAGATCAGACAAAGAGGCAAACATACCTCAATTTCTAGCCGGAGTTTAAATATTAAATTGGACTTATTTTTTGTGTATGTCCTCAATACAAAATAAGTCTGTTGGCATTATGCGGGAGGATGACAAGGGCTCAATCAGATATTGCGTTGAATGTAGCGCAAAGATGCCTAAGTCACAGAAGATCTGTCCTGCATGTGGCGAAAGCCAATAACACCTTCTTTATGTCCTCTTTTTTTGTTATAAAATCTCAAAACCTGGGTTTAGATTATTTTAATGAAGCATTCTATGCTGCAGAGTCTTCTTAACAGGCATCTCATTTATCCCAATAACTATGTGATAGTGGCACTTGTAGTGATCCAAAGTCAGTAAGGCTAGAGATCTCACATCACTGGCACTCAAGGAGAAGTATCATTGGAAAATAAATCTGTGCAGCGTAGCGTTGTAGGTCACAAAAGGTAGAATTGTAACAAAATATTTGCTCAGCCGATAAGTCTTGTCAAAAGTCTGACATAGTGAGACATAGTGGGCTGACTAGAAACCTCCTGATTCCACCGTCGGATCTATGGCAATACTTGCATCAAGACCTCCCAGTTGCTCTATCATCTGCCACTCTATTACTGCTGCTACAAACAACACTCCTGTGGCAACACCCAGTTCTATCAGAGTCGGGATGATGTATTTACGCCAAGATATTCTTTTAAGAAGGTGGTAAATTAGCATCACGCTTCTTGACATGGCAAGGCCATAGACGAATACTTCCATGATGCCGAAGGGTGTTATCAGAAGGACAAGAGGTGGAACCTCGCCTAGCATAGGAGACGAGCTTGCAAGTGCGCTGAAGACTGAGCCGGTGGCAAAACCAGAGAATGCCCCAAATGCTGAGCCTACTGCAGGTACAAACATTATCAGAGTGATTCGGATGTTGTTCAAAAAGATTCCGTTCTGGTCGATTCCCTCTATCTGCTTCGAGAACTCGCGAGTTAATGTCTG
>JALZEV010000123.1 GCA_030861865.1 Thermoproteota archaeon
TAGCAAGGACATTTGAAAACCTTATGACAGAAATAAGAAAGAAGTCTTATTCAGAACAAGTGCGTTTGCTGACAGGTTATAAGAAGTTGCTCAAGGAGCAAATTAGCGTAATTGACTCACGCATCAATATGGCAAAGAGGCTAAAATAGAGGTTTTTGAAAGAAGCATTACAGATGTCAATGATCTTCCCACTGTTTTGAAAGTTTTCTATCTCACTGCAAGTTTTGGAGATGATCTATATTCACACACCTGATACAAATTAACTTCATAACAGCAAACCCGTCAAGAGATAATTCAGCTTAATCCCGTCTTGGATTCAAATGAATTTTTATCCAAATTCCAACGAGCGCACCAGAAGCAGTTGAACCTGCTGAAGGTGTGGGCGAGGACGATGGTGATGATGGAGGAGACAATGGTGATGACGACGGTGACAATGGAAAAGCCGGAGGACCACTTGATGATCTCACGGAGCCATTTGAAGACTTGTTCGGCAGCGTAGACGAAACAGCAGGAGGCGAAGATAGAGGAGACAATGGAGACGGTGATGAAGAACCTGAACCAGAGCCTGAAGCTGGAGACGGAGGAGCAAAATTTGATACTCAGCAGAGAGTTGAACACACTGTTAAAGAACTATCTGAAAGACATGAATGTTAATGTCAAATCAGGCTTTAACATAAAGTTATCAAGCAGGTCCGCAGAGTTAAAGAAATCAAGGGCAGTTACAGAAGCATTTAATCAAGCAAGACAACCATTAGAAAAAACATCGAGCAAGAGACTAGATAATACCATAAATGTAAGATGGGAATATGTCGACCTGGGGAATGAAAAAGAGCCGATCTATTTTGTGCCGCCAAACATAATATATTGCAACACCTCCAGCGACCTCTACCATTTTGCAGTTGCAAGGAACAGGCATTATGCCCAACATGGGTAAGGATTCTGCCTTACTTGTCAAGAATTGCAGTTACTATGAGTAAAGGATCGTCAAAGCTTAGGCCAGAGTAATTCAATCTACAAGTAGACCAAGCGACTAGATATTTCCTCAGACAGAAAAAGATAATACAGTAATAAATAACCTATTCAGCTGCCTCATCTCTATATGTAACGACAGCCAAAATTGTATCAAAGTTGCTATGCTCTCCAGATGGATAAGGACGCTGTCCTGCGAATGTTTGTGATGTAATCCTAGCTGAAGTTATTTCGTCAACGTTTACTCGGCACCACCCTGGAATGTTGCCAGAAGAGCTATGTCCGCCTATCTGGTATGCCAAGAGTTGTTTTCTGCCATTATGTATCCCAAAAACATGAGGTTCTACTATCCTATGATGGTCATGGTAGCTGAATTCGATTGTATTCTTGCTAGCAATTGCAGTTCTAATCAAGTCTTCTATGTTGTAATACATATGTGAATTACACTGGTCAAAATACTGTATAACAAGATATATGTGCTCTATTTAGTAGCGGTGAGATGATGCGATTTATTTGGAAATTTCTTTGCATGCGCGTTGCTTTCGTATATTTGTCCTTTCTGATAGATACATAGTAGCAGCCGAACTTTGCCATCCTCTGTTACGACTAACTTCTTCTTCTGGGTTTTGAAGGTATATCTGGATGGTCTTCCCTTGCATGGCGCTCGAAATCTTGTAGCGACGAAAAATCAGTGCCGCATGTTTCACATCTGACTGGTTCATTTATTCTTTCTTTGGTTTTAGTAGTAGTAGTTTTTTGCCTTTCCTCTTGCTCCTCACTTTTTTTGCCTTGAAATAATTCGTCTTTGCTCTTTTTTCTCCTTATCTTAGAGAGGAAGCTCATGCTACTATATCTGTTCATCATTGATATAAATGCCTATCAAACCAAGAATCGTAACATGAAAGTGCATTATGACAAGGAATGTCATAAATCCAATAGAGCGCTACCTGATTTATGTCGGATACACAGGAAGAAACATTCAGGTGCGATAGATGTGGAAAGAGCTTCAATTCAGAAAGTCAAATGAATGCCCACAAGGTCAGTGTTCATGCTGTTGCAGGCGGAGAACTAACAACTAGATAGTGGCCTCACCAAAAAAGAAGTAACCTTAATTACCGAAGCAAAGGCTAAGCTACCTTAGCCACCTTTAATTTCTGTTTTTAAAATATGAAACATTAAATGACATTAATTAAAAGAATGAAGAACTATAAAACGCCTCCTTGGTTGAAACAGGCAGGTGTTGAGTTTCGGCTCAATACTGCGCGGAGTACTTCACAGCACTTTTCTAATTGCTACTTGCTCTTTCACTACTTCAAGAGTGTGTTCTTTTTTATTCTTTTTTATTTCCCTACTAGAGCATCAGTAGGCTTCAGTGTTATTCCAATTGATGCAATTGATGAATTAGACCAGGAGCTTATAAGAACTTGATAGTATTTTGAGCAAATTCCTTATGACATTAACCAGTACGAGATCTTCCTTGCAGGGTTAACTGCATCAATGAGGCTGGACGATAGATCGAAGAATTGCTAGTTAATGAATTGAACAAGCCGCCTTTATCAGGAAAGAAGCTGGAAGCTTTGGATATCCTGAGATTGAAATTTCTTAACCTGATAATTGTCCTCACGCCTTAAAGTTTTAGTGGTCTAGCTGTTCGAACTTGTCTAGCACTTCATCTTGTGTTATAGGCCTAATCATACGATAGGTATCTAACATTAATCAGGTATAGAGCTATAATGAGTGCTATTATATGCTGCAATAATTTGCAATGGCAAGATCTAAGACAGAATATGCATATGCTGCTATAACCTTATTAATTGATATTGTAACTTGCAATCATATGAAAAAGCAGGCAAAGCCTCAGAAGAAACCGGCGAGCAAGGCTACAAGGCGTATTGTAAGAAGAATTGGCGGGGCAAAGACAAAGCCTAAAGAGAAGATAAGAAACAAAGCAAAACAAGTTGGGCTAAAATTGCGGCGGACTGGAAAAAGGAAGGCAAAGAGCGGCGTCCACAAGGTAGAACACGATAGGGTGCAAGGCACAGTATATAGTGGGCCGGACTTTGGGGCAGGGGTGGACGAAAATTTGTACAAAGTTAGAAGGAGCCAGGAAGAAGAGCCGCTGAGGGAACAAAAGAAAGAAACCAGCGAGACGCTCTAGATATTCATCACGAAGTTTTTGATTTTCAATATCGCAGTCTCACTATCTGAAATGGTTACAGGATAGTATCTTGTTACCCTCAATTTTCTATCGACGTTTATCACGTTTGCCTTTTCAAGAGCTGCCAGATGATAGGTAAGAACACCATTGACAAAGCCTGTCAGTCTCAAAAGCTCTCTGTAACGTACTCCAGGTATCTGTTTTATATGCTCCAAAAGCAAGACTTTGGCATCTGTGGAGGAAGAGGAGGGGCAACATCTGAAATGGGAATGCAAAATAATACGGCAACCCCTGGTTTCACAGAACAGGTTACAATTAGTGGTGTGGACACAACTCTTGAAATAATACCATTTCATGCAGGCTTCAATACATTCACTGTCACACTGAGTGATGCAGCATCTAGCTTGCCTCCCCAAAACATCAATGCAGTATAACTTCGCTTCACAAATCCAGAAGCAAGGATCGGCCCAATAGTGACTACCCTTAACAGCACAGACGACGGCAGTGGGAGTAGTGGTAGGTATTCTGCCGTAGGGGGTACTTGAGTCAGCCGGGAAACTGGGAGATAGATCTCATTGTTCAGAGAATAGGAGCATACGATCTGAACCATAGCTTTGATGCCGCTCTTGGAGCAACCTCTGCTCGTGACAATACCGTGGATATGAGTGAACATATGAACATGCATATGGAAGACCAGGAAGCAGGCACTACTATGACCGACGCTAGTATCGAAGCCACAGAAGATGAATTAGGGCCTCCTTCTTCTCCTCCACCTGCATCTGACTCCTTCGCATGGCTTGCGATTGGGCTGTCTATAGCAGTCGGCGCAGCTAGTACATACTACTTTAGGAAAAGCAAGCAACAGCTTGAAGGCACCTTAAAAACGCTTGAGGGTTGAATTCAGGGATTGTTTCAACTAGCTTTGGATTCAAATGAATTTTCTTATCCAAATCCCAGCGGGCCCGCTACGGCATCAATCCATAGCTTTTATCGAAATAGCAACTTGCTATGGCACACAGCGTATATGCCGTCAATGTTATAGGTTCGTCTTGCAGATATAATGATGCGCATTCAACATTACAAGCGAATGTTGTGTACCCGCGCTTGATAGATTACGCTTCGAAAGGGAAATGACTTGTAAGGGAATATGTACAAGACATAAAGCGATAAAACCAAGAGGAGCTGGTCGCTATACTACAGGGCAAAAGCGATGTCAAATATGCAACATATTCATACAATGGGAAGGCCTTTACTGCCCATGTTGTGGCTATCGGCTAAGATCAAAGCCAAGACAATTGAGACATAAAGAGAAATTTAGAGCGCACATGGCTGCTGCTGCAATTGAGAAAGCGGCATCAATAACTAGAGATACAATCGATGACAAAGAAGAAGAAAAAACGCTTGTGCCAGTAGTTACAGCATAATGCGATATAAATGCTGTCAGCTTCCTCATCTATTTTTTACTTTCGCCGATTTATACCTGTGAGCTGACCTAGCAAGTTGAGCAGTTTCACACCAGAATTTTAGAAATACTGAGTAATCCTTTTCTTCCAAAATCTTACCCATATTATCATGCCATGTGGCAATACAAGGCCAATTAATGAACCCTGCCATAGCCATGTAATATACTGTTCAAAGGACATCCCTATTATGAAGATAAACCAAGGGGATAATACAAGTATAAAGAATATCTGGCCAAGAA
>JALZEV010000126.1 GCA_030861865.1 Thermoproteota archaeon
CTCCTCAGTCTGTCTAGCAATGTGTGGAGTGGTAAAGATACCATGCAGTAGATATTTGTCTGAATGGGATGGTAACAGTAGCTACTCGATGCAGCGCTGCATTTCCCTAGACAGTGGGTTTCTTCACCTCATATTGTGTATAAATGAGTTCAGACCCGCTACCTTATTATCATATAGGCGTATGCAAAAATCCTGAAAAACATCATCGCAAGGCAGTTATCATTATCTATTTAGATATGATTTTGTTCTTGAGCTTGCTATGAACGACGTACGCAACAGCAGAGCTTCCAATGAAAGTCGCAGTCCAGTAGAGCCACAAATTGCCAAGGACGCCCGAGAGCAGAGCTGGCGCCAATGACCTAGCAGGGTTCATTGAAGCACCTGAGATAAATGCGAGAAAGAAAATATCAAGTCCTACCATGCCACCTATAGCCAGACCGCTCAAGCATCTCAAGCCATTACTGTAAACTACCAAGTAAATAACAGCCATTAAGAGAGCCGTAGCCAAGACTTCTATTCCAAATACTAACGGAAGCGGGTAGGAATAATCAGGCACATTTGCACCTAGCGAGGCTTCAGTGCCAATTAAAGACATTACAAATAGACTTGCAAGAAGCGCACCTGTAATCTCGGCTCCAAAATACTGTAAGAGTTGCAATTTGTTGATATGTCTTGTGATTAGAAAACCTACTGTGACTGCTGGATTGAAGTGCGCCATTGATATTTTTCCGAAAAAGTACACGCCGATTGCAACACCGACAAAAGGAGCAAATGCAATAAATGGTAGCCCTAGTTTGCCGCCGAACTTAGCGTCGATTACTACTGAACCTGTAGCTAACACCACAACTATGAATGTCCCTATGACTTCGGCAGCAAACCTCTTCTGAGATAGATTTAGCTTAGCTGCTATTCTGTCTTTGGAGGCTTTGAGCAATTTCCTTTACTCGTCTTTCTATTTCGTCTCTGATCTCCCTGACCTTCTCAATGGGCTTACCCTTTGGGTCTTCAATTCCCCAATCTATTACATTATTTATGAAAAGCATTGGGCATTCAGTCTTGTCTATACATCCCATGTTTACAGATTTTTCTGAACTTCTTATCATGTCCTCAGTTATTATCTTGGATTTTTGACTACTAAGGTCGATTCCAACTTCCTTCATTGCCTGAACTGCAAGAGGGTTGATTTGAGAAGCAGGTCTAGTCCCAGCGCTGATTGCTTGGTATCCTTTTGGCGCATATTTTCTGTTGAAGAACCCTTCAGCTATCTGACTCCTGCCAGCATTCTCTACGCAAACAAACAATATCGTTCTTTCAGCCATCTTTTCTGACTTGCCCCTGAAACCGATCACTTTACCGCCTTCACTACCATGCTGACGATCTTTCTGCCGTCTGTCTCCGCCTCTCCACCTTCCGCATATAGGCGCTCTTCAAGCACAGTGACATTTCGGAACCCTGCTTTTCTGGTGCTTGCAATGTAGTCATCCTTGGTCAATGTACCCTCAATGCAGCTGACCCATTTCTCCAAATCTATTGATTCTTTTGGAGGGATTTTCCCATCGGAGACAAGATCTGAGACCACCATTCTGCCTCCATTTCTGAGGATTCTGTGGATCTCCTTGAATGCTTTTACTTTGTCAGTAGTAAGATTGATGACGCAGTTGCTGATGACTACATCAGCAGAGTTGTCATCGATTGGAATTGTCTCTTCGATATCTCCTTTTCTAAATTCCACATTGGTGTAGCCACCCTGCTTTGTGTTTCTTCTCGCTCGTTCCAGCATTTCGTCAGTCATGTCAATTCCAATAACTCTACCTTCCGGAGTGACTCTTTTTGCTGACAAGAATACGTCAATCCCTGCTCCTGAACCGAGATCTACGACTGTTTCGCCTTTCTGCAAATTGGCAAACTTGACTGGTGCGCCGCAGCCAACTCCGAGAACTGACGCCTGTGGTACAGATTCCAGCTCGCTTTGCTCATATCCTATGACGGTAGCAGCCTGGCTTGGAGAATCTCCTCCGCCAGAACAGCATCCAGGCGCACAGCAAGAGGAGGAGCCAGATTCATTATTATTTTCTTGCAGTGCTATCTTGCCGTATGTCTTGCGTATTGTTTTCTTGATGTCTTGCTGATATTCCTTTTCCATGGTTATGCTTTACTTAGGAAACTATTTAAGTTGTCAAGTAGAAGTGCCGAAAGTTAGTGTAAACATGGAAACTAAGAAGTTTAATTATAGTGTGCAATAAATCAAGGTTTCAATCAGTTCCCATGTCTAAAACTGTTTAAAGACTAAGGACAACTAAACTAATGCATTGAACAGTCGTAGCCTCTATCTTTTTGATTTAGATTCTTGCCTCTCCACTTAAATTGGTGAATTATCAAATTATTACTGTAGATAGAAGAGAGTTATGGCGAAAAGACAAGCTCACACAATAGAGATATTCTCAGCCAATTGTCCTCTGTGCCTGCACATCATAGATGACATCCAGATTGGCAAGTGTCGAGGCTGCAATCAGACCGTTTATGACGTCAATAACATGACTGATGATATTAGGAGAAAGAAGAGGGAGTATGGAATAACATCGGTTCCAACTACTATTATTGATAGCAACATCAAGGTTGTAGGCATACCAGGCTTCCCTTGGATATGTGGCGATGATTTATACAGGAAGTTAAAGAGAGAATATCCTCTTAAGAGAAATTAATTGGCAATATTTTTTACAGCACAGAGATTTAAGAAAACTACAAAAGATGCGAGACTCGAAATTCAAACAAGAATTAGTTGATCGTCTATACAGAGAAATCACAAGAAGGCAGCAATATGATTCTTAAATTCGAAGTGACTTGCTTAAACAAAAGCTGTTAAGATGATTGACTACCTCATAAATACAATAATTCAACTATGCATCTTCGATGTGTCTATGAAATGCATCCAGATGACCCAAAAAGCAATATGGATTTGTTATGAATGTCGTAAGGTATTTGTTTTCCACAGTGATGTTGACGATCATAAAGGTTTGAGCGGCCACAAGATGATTGAAAAAGTGATGACAATTTCGCCAGCAGAGACCATGGCATAATTTCAACTTTTGTCGGACAAATGTCGTACAAACAAGGGAATACGGCATTGGCATTGCTGCTGGATTTGTCCGACAACTACCCAAAAAGAAGCTCAAAATAATACTGTAGTTCCCTCATAGAGGGAAATGGACTGGGTGGGAGTTGAACCCACGGCCGCAGCTGGTACCAAGTAAAAAGTTCGTTTGAAAACTATATGTTTATGATCTGGCACAGAAAGGAGTTTGATGATAATAGGATCCTGCCTCTCCTATCAAATCTTCTTCTTAAAGTTGTTATTGCTTATGCCATCTATCCATTTGTATTGATGTTGGTCTTTCGCTAGCAGCACTCTACACACTCTTCT
>JALZEV010000005.1 GCA_030861865.1 Thermoproteota archaeon
TGATGACGGCGAAGACCATAACATTGTAGTGACAGCGGAGTACAATAGGACTACAGTAGTTGAAGAGGAGCAGTTCAACATACAAGCGCCACTAGATCTCGAGGGGAACCTATTCACTATCACGTCAAATCAGACGCGCCCTGAAGGACCATTTGTAATGTCCGGCACGTTTGCATTAAGGGTAAGCGACGAAGAGCCTGTTAGCACGACTCTCTCTGCTTTCTTCATGTCAGCAAGGGAAGACTCAAACGAAAATGTAGACCTGGAGTCACAGAGGAGCAGAGACCACGATACGTTCCAGATAGTGGACCTCAAGCCGAGTGTGGCAAGGCCCATTGGACTCAACAGCTATGTCGTTTCAGGAACTGCTGACCTGTTGCTCAATGGTGACATGTATTCCAACGATGAAAGGATAGTCGTAATAGTGAGAGGAGGAGAGGAGCTTACGCCAACCAACATCGAAATCGACTTCCGCGGTGACCAACGCTACTCTGCAGCCAACAGGCTTGACACACTATATGGAGTCGTAAGCTCTGGCTTCCAGTAGTGTGCAAAAGTAGGCGGTTTTTTCCGCCTCCAATTTTTATTTATATTTCTGTATTTCTAAGAAAGATACGCGACAGTTTCTAATACAACAACCGTATATTTTGATGGATTCAATGAATAAATCTTGCTAGCCTAGAATAGTATTCAAAGTCGATGTGGGATGCCTATGTTTGCCTCCCATTTGTTGCTTCTAAATGAAGATTGAGTGTTATAAGCTAATTGTAGTTGCTTATTTCTGGAATGCAAGAAAGTGTTTGAAATTAGTAAAGCATTACTTGGCTATACGGACATATGTCATATTGTGGGAAAAAGCCTAGCGCTGTTAGAGATAGAACATATGCATTGAATGTCTAAAAAACTCCATATTGTATGTCTTGTTGTTTGGTGTGATGCTCCAAATGCACAATCATAAATATTGTTCACTCATGCTTTAGTCTAGCCGACATCGCTTCCAGTTGCTATTCCATAACCCATCTTTTTCCTTGCACTTTCAATTTTTTCAACAAAGGATTGGCCCCAATGGCGCTGGTACTTCGGTTTAATATTCAATGTAAATTCGAAATTGTCTGCTTCCAGTTGCAATTCAAAGGCCTTACCAGTCTTTGCCACCTGAATTCCTCCATCAGACAGTTGCTGAATTATATTTATAGACTCGCTTTCATCATACTCCGCTGAGTAATTTGTAACAAGACTATTTGGAATCTCCGGGTTGAAGTCTGCCATGGCCTTAATGGTACGTTTCTGCCCCCGATCGCTACACTTAAGCTCAAAGTTAAGCAAAATTTTCTTTCTGTTTTCGGCCATATTGTCTTGTGTTATACCAACCTAAAAAATTTTTCTATGTAAAATACTAATAATAACTTGATGAGAGATCATATAAGATTCTGTTTACAAATTGTCATTAATCCATCTTATGTCACAAGACAAATTGGATAGTACTGAATGATAACGATACTTACTCTTAATTAGAGGATATTTCTCGTTGTAGAGTGTGATGGAATGCTTTTTCAGTGAGCCAACGTCACCAAGATAATAAATTGTTATACTACTAGCTATTAGAAGATTTTAGTAGATAATGGTGCTATTTAGCATGGTATTCTTATCTATCATGATGCGCGCATAGTCGGTACTATGTGTGACTGGACGCATGAGGAAATAAAAGAAAAGGAGACAGTCAGCGCAAAAGCTAAGGCGAAAGACATCGAGAGTTTTGAAAAGAAAGAAGAGAGACCTCTGACTACAATCAGTTAAGACAAGAAACAAAAACATACATATACACACAAAAATAGTTAACTAATCTTCTTTTTTCTTTATGTCCCTGATGAGAAATTTACTACAGACCCGACCATATATCTCTCTACATAAGAATCATTAGTGCAACTTTCTAAGCTTGATGTTATAGGCAAGGCTGAACCTATGGGCTTCGTCCCGGGCATGCTGCAGCATTTTGAGGCCTGCATTACTTTTCGGTAGCACAACTGGGTCTTTGGAACCCACTAAATAGATCTCTTCATTTTCTTTTGCAAGACTGATGCAGGGGACATCTGAGATGCCCAAGCTTCGAAGTGATATGATAGCAGCTCCAAGCTGACCGCGGCCACCATCTATCAATATAAGGTCGGGAATCTTTTCGCCTGCAGACGAATAACGCCGACGAACAAGCTCACCTATCATTGCAAAGTCATTCTGCCCTGCTACTGTTGTGATGTTGAATCTCCTGTAGTAGCTCTTGCTGGGCTTGCCATTGATAAATCGAACACATGACCCAACAGCAATCGAGATCCCGAGATTTGATACGTCAAAGCAATCAATGACTTCCGGTATGGAAGTAAGCTTTAAGGCATTTTTAAGTTCTACCACTGCTGGGTCATAGCCACTTTCAATGTACATTGAAAGGTTACGCATGATAAGATCCATAAGTTGCTTCTTATCCTTTCTCAGCGTCTTTTCTACATTAAAGATGCTCACCTTGTGCCCTGATATTTTTTCAAGTGACATCTCCACTAGCTGCTTGTCCTCAAGGTCTTCATTGACATAGACAAACCTTGGGATGATTGATACTGAAGAGTAATATTGTAAAATAAATGAAGAAAGTGAGTTATCGCCTATTAGATCAAACTCGAATTTTTTCCGATCGCTTATGACACCACGCGTCCTGCGGAGTGCCATTACATGTGCCACACCCTTTTTGACATCCTTTAAAATACTAACGTATTCTTCATCATGGTTGCGGTTGACAGCCTTTTCCATCTTTTGTTTAATGCGCAAATTATTCAACCTGTAGAGGGTATCACGGATCTCTTTTGCCCTTTCATAGTCACCAAGCTCGGATGCACGCTTCATCTCTGCATGCATTTCCTCAGCAAACCTGTCGATACTGCTCTTACCTTCAAGTATGTCTTGCAATGCTACGATATTCATCATATATTGCTCCCGCATTACATTAGCTATGCATGGCGCATCGCAATTCTTGATAAAGTACTGTAGACAGGGTGTTTTGGGCAGTCTATTGCATACTCTTATCTTGAACAATTTTCGCAAGAGTCCAACTGTCAAGTATTTAGAACTGCCCCGCACAAACGGCCCATAGATTCTACCTTTTGGTCCGGTGAATTCACCCGCCCTATTCCGTCTTGCGACAAGGAGACGAGGAAATGCCTCGTCTGTTATTTTTAGATAAGTATAGCGTTGCTGATCTTTCAACTCAATATTGAAGACTGGTCTGTAACGCTTGATGAGATTGGACTCAAGAAGGAATGCCTCAATCTCATTGTCAGTAACAACAAAATCTATGTCTGCTATCCTGTCAACTAACCTGCTGGTCTTCCATCCTAACTTGGGGTCATGCCTACTGAAATAAGAGATGATACGTTTTCGCAGGTTCTTGGCCTTGCCTATGTAGATTATCACATCGTCGCTATCCTTCATTAGGTAGACGCCCGGTTCTTCTGGAATGCGCTTTTCTCTTAGAATCGTAGTAGTAGTGAAAGTCATTGATTGGCCCTCTGCAATATCATACTATCAACAACTGACAACTTTGGCTTCAGATACTTGCCAGTATAACTATTCATGTTTTCGCTTACCTCCTCTGGGGTACCGGCTACAACAATTCGCCCACCTGCTGAGCCACCCTCCGGCCCAAGGTCTACTATCCAGTCTGCCGACGTAATGACATCAAGGTTGTGCTCAATTATTATGACTGTGTTGCCAAGGTCAACCAGCCTTTTTAGCACATTTAGCAGCTTGCTTACGTCTGCAAAGTGCAGGCCTGTAGTGGGCTCGTCTAAAATATAGACCGTCTTGCCAGTGTCGCGCTTTGACAGCTCTGCAGCAAGCTTGATCCTCTGAGCCTCACCTCCTGAGAGTGTGGTTGCAGGCTGCCCGAGTTTCAGATAGCCAAGACCCACATCGTTTAGCGTTTGGAGTTTTTTGGTAATAGTTGGCATTGCATAGAAGAATTTTAGTGCTTCTTCGACAGTCATGTCAAGCACATCTGAAATAGTTTTGCCCTTGTACTTAATTGCAAGTGTTTCAGAATTATAGCGCCTTCCTTTGCATTCGTCGCATATGACGTAGATATCCGGCAAGAATTGCATCTCTATCTTTTTTGAGCCACCACCTTCGCATGAGTCACACCTTCCCTCTGATACATTGAATGAGAATCTACCAGCTTTGTATCCCATCTCTCTTGCCTGAGGCGTCTTGGCGAATAGCTCTCGTATAGGCGTAAAGGCATTCACATAAGTGGCAGCATTTGATCTTGGAGTTCTACCAATTGGAGACTGATCAATGCCTATCACCTTATCTATATCCTCAAGGCCGGATATCCTATCATGCCTGCCGGCTCTTTCCTTTGTACCGTAAAAGTGTGCGGCAAGTGCCCTGAACAATATATCGTTTATGAGTGTCGATTTGCCTGAGCCTGAAACACCGGTGACAGCTGTCATGCATCCCAGAGGAAACCTGACATCAATAGACTTTAGGTTATTCTCACGTGCATTGTGAACAGTCAGCCACTTGCTCGGCTTTCTCCGTTCATGCCTATGGACAACCAGCTGATCACCTCTGAGAAAAGCACCTGTAATGGAGCTAGGATTATTTACAATCTCTTCAAGCGGGCCGCTTGCAACAATAGCTCCTCCGTGCCTACCGGCACCTTGGCCTATATCTATTATCCAGTCAGAGCTTCGTATAACTTCCTCGTCATGTTCTACAACAATGAGAGTGTTGTCTAGGTCTCTAAGTTTTTTGAGGGTGTCTATTAGACGCATATTGTCGCGCTGGTGCAGGCCGATTGTTGGCTCATCCAATACATAGAGCACACCTGTTAGGTTTGACCCGATCTGGGTCGCAAGCCTAATTCTTTGCGACTCGCCGCCTGAAAGTGTAGCAGTCATTCTATTGAGAGTAAGATAGTTGAGCCCCACATTTAGTAAAAAGTCAAGTCTTGACATAATTTCCTTTAGTATAGTCCTTGCGATGTAGCGCTCAGTTTCTGTGAGCTCTAGCGTTTGGAAGAAGCGATAGCACTCATCTATTGACATGTCACATACATCCATTATCGACCTATTTTGTATCCTGACTGCCAAGGCTTCGTCGCGCAGACGCCTGCCATCACATAACTCGCAAGGGCGTTCCCGCATGAATTGCATTAGGTCTTCGCGCTTTGACTCGGATTCGGTTTGGCGGTAAATGCGGTCAAGGTTTGGTATGACTCCCTCAAATGATCCACGGTATTCCCATCGGCTGTCAGAATAGCGCGACTGGTACTTGTAGTGGATGCTCTCGTCGCTGCCATAGAGTATTACCTTAACTTGTTCTGGCTTCATCTTATCTATCGGTGTCGCAAGGTCAAAACCAAACCTTCTGCCTACGTCGCGAAGCATCGCGGATCGAAATGTTGCAAAGTGTCCAGTCCAGGGCCGTATTGCCCCTTCTATTATGCTCTTTGACTTGTCTGGTATTATCAAATCTGGATCAAATTCAATTTTGATGCCAAGTCCATTGCATTCTCT
>JALZEV010000025.1 GCA_030861865.1 Thermoproteota archaeon
GTCAACGAGTGAACCCAGTAAATAGATTGTAAGTCTGTGGATTAAATGAACTTGTCAGCAGCACCTTTTGTAATTCCTCGCTAGGGTTACCATAAACCTCAAATATACTTATCCTAGAGACATTGAAAATCTTTGGGAGAATTGTTTGTGATGCAACACTGTTAATGTGAGCAAATACAGCCTCTGAATTTGCGTATGTTTCATATACAATACACTTTGTCTCATCATCTCTGTTAAAATAAAACTGATAACGTATTGTATCTGGCTCGTTAGCTTCCACCGCTCTGCTCATATCCTGTACTAGTTTCTTATATTCTTCTATTTTTCCTTCTTGTATAGTAAATTCTGCTCTAAAGTGTATCTGATTGTGCTTCATGCTATACTATCCCCATCATCCAATTAGATGAGATAAGCATAGCAGCAGGCTATGAGATAAGTGTATCAAGAGTTATTACCAAAACGCCGTAGCTGTGACACCCCTCGCTGTCCTTTTTGTGGTCTGCGGGTAATAGCAGAAGAGATACTCACACATCAATGCAGGCGCACTATGACCAACTATAAAATTAAAGGAGACATCTTATGGCTTTATGACGGGCTAACTGGTATCCACGAAAGTTGCTGCCACGCCGTCGCCGTTCACCAACCACTTTGCAAGACCAAATAAAACACCCCTGAAGACAACACTACCAAAAGCTTGGTAGTGTTGAATTACGAGGTGTTCGCTTTGGTTGTTGCAAAATGGTTGATGGGGATAAATTTGACAGTTTTTTCTTATATAATTAAGCACGCAGGGTGATATATATCATAACATGAAAGGAGCACAGCTATGATGACCACTCCAGAATTCAAAGAGTGTGTAAATTGCGGCAAAGAGATTCAATATGTAATGGGTTCATGCCGTAATTGCGGAACTGAACGACCAACAACAGCTGTTTATAAGCATCCTTCTGTCTAAAGAGACGGTATTTTAAAAACCTCTTAAGTAGATGATCTTAACCAGTGAAAAAATAGTAATGACAATAGAGCTAAACAGGATCTATCATGAAGATTGCTTAGACTTCATGGGTAAACGAGAAAGAACAACCTCCATTGCTAGTGGATGTTATAGTTACTTCTCCCCCGTATAACATCAACAAGGAGTATAGCTATTATCGTGACGACAAAAAGGGGGGAAGAAGAGTATTTGGACTGGCTTTATAGGGTTGCCCAGAAGAGCTTTTCAATTCTCAAAGATAAGGGTTCATTTTGTAATTGTGTCCTGACAGCAATCCATAACTTGACTGCATGAATGTGCTTACAAGCGTCAATCTTTTGGTATTCATAATCAGGACACGTGCAAACGAATCTATCACCAAGTAACGTAACCTCATAAGTCCTGTCACTCGTCTGAGAAGGAACGGCAAAGGAGCCGTCCGCATTTTCTACAATGCTCTTGCGATTGCTTTCTAACAACGCAAGACCTCTCTTCATCCGAGCTTCCGATTCGTTCACAAAACTTTTTTCTTTTGGTTGCATCTACTTATCTAACTAGGTATAGTGCATCAAGGTAGTATATAGATTACCTTTATAAGTAATACCTACATAAGTATAACCGTGATGAGTCCAAGAATTACGTTTGAGGTTGAAGGATATGAATGCTCAAGATGTGGGCATAGATGGATACCACGCACGAAAACCGATACTGAACCTACTATCTGTCCGAAGTGCAAAAGCCCATATTGGGATAAGCCACGCATGAGTGTAGGCAAATTACAAGGTGGAAAGTTACAGGGCGGGAAGTTGAAAGGAGGCAAACTAGGATGAGCGCCAATAATAATCCAGAAGGAAAAAAGCCCTTTTTTAAGCAGATGCTAGGAGGCGCAAATGAAGAGATGATAGAGCCAATGCAGATTCAAAATGTGCATGTAGACCGAGCAATGGTGGCTGTTGATTATTCTACCCAAACAGCAACAGTATCTCTTCTAACCATGCATGCAGTTCCCACGGTCTCAGAAAAATTCAAGCTCGATAAATTTACATACGAATTGATTGGCGAACTTAAGGTGCCCTTCAATACGATGGATGCCTTGTGTGCTTATTACTTGAGTACAAGGACAAAAGATAGAGAGGGATGTTTTAACAGTATCAAGAAATTCTTGGCTGAACCACCGACTGTGGGCACCGATTTCATTGTCTATGGACCGACAGCAATGGAATAAATGGTCGTGATTTTGTGTGAGAAGAGATGATACTAACAACAGTTACGTGATAACGTGTAATAGATGCAATAGAACCTATGTTTGGGAGGAATACCAATCCCACCAAAGGAAGTTGCAAATTGAGGTATTTGACACTGATGGAAATAGAGGGGATTCTCGTGATAGGATAACATTCTTTTCATTGCCTCCATTCCCAAAATTACCAACCAATCTGCAACAACCAAAGAGAACACCGATGAAGACAACACTACCAAAAGCTTGGTAATAACCAAAATTTTAGTAATCTTTTAATAAGATTGAGCGACAAAACTATTAGTTGTCTCTTGCCGAAGCAATAGCAGCTCTCAAGGCTGGCAGGTTTGTACTCGTTCATGACGACAAAGCGCGTGAGAACGAGATCGATATGGTAATCGCTGCGGAGCATATCAAGCCGTACCATATTGCGACGATGAGAAAAGACGCTGGGGGCCTTGTGTGTCTTGCAATCGCAAACGAGATTACAAACAGGCTGGGGCTAGTCTATATGCACGACATCATAGCAGATATGGGCAAGGTAAATCCGGTGTTTTCAAAACTAACAGAGGGCAGAACCAACTACGGGGATAAGCCGTCATTTTCAATAGCGGTCAACCATCACTCGACCTATACCGGCATTACCGATCAGGATAGGGCACTTACCATATTCAAGATGGCAGAAGTGTGCAAGAATATTGACAATGGCGGCGTAGAACAATTTGCCAGGAACTTTCGTGCACCCGGCCATGTGCCTATACTTATAGCATCAAAGCACCTACTACATGACAGAATGGGTCACACTGAGCTATGCGTTTATCTAACACAACTTGCAGACCTTATACCGGCAGTAGTCATTTGTGAGATGATGGACTCAATGACACATAGGTCGCTCTCAATTGACGCCGGCCAAAAATATGCTGCAAGATTTGATATCCCTCTAATTGATGCAATCGAACTCAAAGCTAATGCCAGGGTGGCATAACCAACAATTGATGATTTATCTTGCAATAGTAGTTTCTGAATTCAACAGTGAGATAACATTCAAGATGCTAGAAGGTGCAAGAGATCATGCAGCCAATGTAAGCGCTAAGGTAAGCTATATCATGTATGTGCCTGGCACCTTTGATATGCCGCTTGCAGTCGAGCGATTGTTAAGAAAGAAAAATGTGGATGCCGTAGTCACTCTTGGCGCTGTGATAAAAGGGGACACCAGGCACGATGACATAGTAGCTGAAAATGCTGCGCGACTGATAGCTGATCTATCGCTAAAGTATGGCAAGCCGGTGACACTTGGCGTAGCGGGTCCTGGAATGACGATTGAGCAAGCAAGAGCTCGAGCAAAGCTTGTACCGACTAGAGCAGTCAATGCGGCAGTAAACATGGTTTTGCGGTTGAGAAAGCTACAAAAGCTAGTCGGCGGAGGGATTGTTATAATAAATGATACAGCTGACAATAATTAGGATTGAAGGATACGGGCAATGGACTCTCACCCTTGGAAGCGACAGGGAAGCACAGCTTCAGATGCTGCAGGCGAGAATTTATTATGATGTACAAAGACTATTCTCAGAAAGAGATAGCATCGTTTTCTTCAACAGGTTTGATGAATATTTCGCGATAACAAATGGCCTTAATGCTGATGATCATCTACACATACAGCATGAGCTTACAAAGCTGTATGACAACATGTTAATGTCGATGACAATTGGCTCCGGCAAGACTGCATTTGAAGCAAACCTAAACGCCTACCGCACAAGAAAAGAGGGGAGAAGGATTCTTGATGGCAACGCTAGGATATTTGGCAATGTGCAGCCTCAGGCAGACGTAGCCCAAATAATGCATATCGATATTGATAGCTCGGCAAAAGTTGGTAATAGGCTATCGCCTTATGAACTCACAGTACTTGTCACGAAGATCTACAGCAGGCTTGCAGAAGAGTTCCTGAAGCACGATTCGCTTGCGTTCTTTCTTGGTGGCGACAATATCATGGTAATTTCTAATGGCATGACAAAAGAGCAGACTGACCAAGTGTTAAAGAGGGTGACGGCCGGCAACGATATCAAGCTCAACTGCGGTATAGGGATTGGCAAGACAGGCAGAAGAGCAGCAGAAGCTGCAACAAAGGCACTTGACACAATTAGAGACCTGCGCGAGGTAGGAAAAATCCAAACAATATACGAAATACAATGTCCCTAGCAATAACAAACACCACCCTTCTTTTAGGCAGAGAGCTTGACTATATTGAGCAGGGCTACATTGAGATTAAAAGTGGTAAGATAAGTAGTACCTCTGCTGGTAATTACAAGGGTTCTTGCGAGAAGCTGGATGCAAAGGGATTCATAGTCATACCCGGATTTATCAATGCGCACACGCACATTGCTGATGCAATAGGAAAAGATATCGCCGCTGGACAACGGCTTGATGCACGAGTGCATCCTGTGTTTGGTATTAAGAGCAAAATTCTGCAAAAGAGCCTGCCAGAGCATCTAAAGGCCTTCATTAGGAATTCTGCAATTTCAATGATAAAAAAAGGAATAGTTGCATTTGCAGACTTTCGCGAAGATGGACTGGAGGGTATAAGGCTCCTAAAAGATGCAATTGATGGTCTGCCGATAAAATACGTAACGCTTGGGCGGATAAATTATTACAGTAGCCCAATGGATGCAGCCGGCCTGTCGTCTGAAAAAGGAGAACAGGCTAAACAGGTAGTTGAGCTGGCAGATGGACTTGGAATAAGCGGCGCAAATGAAAACACTGATGCCGCCCTTGCACAATACAGGCAGCTGGCAGGAAAAAAATTGATCGCAATACATGCTGCTGAGTCAAAAGAGACAGTCAGATTTTCCAAGAAGCACACTGGCAGGAGCGAAGTAGATAGGATAATGGAACATCTAAAGCCTGATTTTGTTGTACATATGACAAATGCAACAGAAGATGAAATGTCGCTTGTTGCAAAAAGTGGAACCGGTGTCGTAATTTGCCCTAGGGCAAATGGTGTGCTTGGCGCGGGTATCCCTAAGGTTGCCCAGATGCTCAGGCAAGACTGCCTTATAGCCATTGGTACAGACAATGTTATGCTAAATTCTCCAGACATTCTTAGAGAACTGGATTATACCTGGAAGGTGTCAAGGGGGACTGAAGGTGAGATGTTAAGAGCACAAGAACTCTTGAAAATGTGTACTATAAATGCGGCGCAAATTTTGCGACTCAATACTGGGTGTATAGAGGCAGGCCGCGCTGCAGATCTAGTATTCATTGACAAAAAACATGCCGACCTCTATCCAATACATGACCCATATGCTGCAATCGTTCACAGGGTTACTCAAAGTTCTATCAGAGCAGTCATGATCAATGGGCGGTTTGTAGATTGAAGGTAATAATCAACAGTGCAATGACAGTTGATGGTAAGATCGCCACATCAAGTGGAGATTCAAAAATTTCTTCAAGGGAAGATCTTGTAAGGGTTCACAAGCTGCGCGCTTCTGTCGATGCCATAGTAGTAGGAATCTCTACAATTTTAGCAGACAATCCTCAGCTCACAGTAAGACTAGTAAAAGGCAAGAACCCAGCTAGGGTGATAGTCGACAGCAGAGGCAGGATCCCCCTTGACTCCCAAATAATGCGCACTGCGTCTAGCATTAAGACTATTGTAGCAGTGACGGATCAGGCACCAGAGGAAAAAATAATAAAATTAAGAGATATGGGAGCTCAGGTGCTGGTCATAAGCGAAGGGAAAAAGGGACAAAGTGCTGCTGTGCCCCACGGCGTCAATCTTAAACTGCTGTTTCGCAAGCTGGAAAAGATGGGGCTGAAAAAAGTATTGGTAGAGGGTGGAGGAGAGCTTAACTGGTCACTTTTGCGACTTTGGCTTGTAGACGAGCTGACAATAACAATTGCCCCAAAAATAGCAGGCGGTAGGCTGGCGACGACACTTGTCGAGGGAGATGGATTTGATGAAATAGCCCAAAGCATCAAGCTGCAGCTCAAGAAAATTCAACGGAAAAAGGGCGGCGAGCTTATACTGCACTACAAGCTGTGATTCTATAGCGGTCTTTTACACCTCGCTTATGATAGTGCAACAGAAACAGTATCTAGACTTGGACAGCCTTGCCAAAATCAATCTTGAACATGATCGATGCATGAAATTGAGGTTGATGATGATTCTAGGCTAACAAGTACATAATTTTTAAGCTCTTGCAACTATACTAGTATAGATGTTCTCAAACGAGCACACTCTACAGAAATTCATGATGGAAAAGGCTGAAGGACAATTTCATGACAGGTACGAGAAAGCACTTGAGCAGGTAAGATCAGAGTTTGGTAAGACCTACACAATGGTGATTGGTGGAAGTGAGATAACGACCTCAACTACAATAAAGCATACATCGCCTATTGACACAAGAATCGTGCTTGGACATATGCCGATTGGGGGTGCCAGCCATGTTAGGAAAGCCATTGCAGCTGCAAAGGAGGCATTTGAGCGCTGGGGCAGAATAGACTACCTGGAGCGAGTACATTTATGCAGAGTTGCAGCAGACATCGTGGCCGAACGCAAATTTGAGCTTGCTGTGTGGGTCTCATATGAAAATGGCAAAAATCGTTATGAGGCTGTAGCAGACATCGATGAGGCTATCGACTTTTTACGTTACTATTCTGAAGAAATGGAAAGAAATAACGGCTTTGAAACATTGATGAATAGCGCTCAGTCAAATGAAAAGAGTAAGAGCATCATGAAACCCTATGGAGTATGGGGAGTAATTGCTCCCTTTAATTTTCCGGCTGCAATTTTTGTAGGCATGAGCACAGGCGCAATAATCACTGGGAATACTGTTGTGGCCAAGCCATCTAGCAATACTCCAATTATTGCATGGAAGTTTGCAGAAATATTCAAGCAGGCGGGACTGCCTGATGGTGTGTTCAACCTAGTCATCGGGCCAGGCAGCAAGATAGGCAATGAGCTTGTTAACAACAAGGATGTTGCTGGCATTGTATTCACCGGTTCTCGAGACACTGGCTTTGCCATGGCAAAAGAGTTTAGCAAGACAAGGCTCAAGCCGCTAATCGCTGAGCTTGGAGGCAAGAATCCAGTGATAGTGACTGAAACAGCTGACATCAATAACGCAGTTGACGGTGTCCTCAAAGCAACGTTTGGCTATTCAGGACAAAAGTGCAGCGCATGCTCTCGTATTTATATCCACAAGAAAGTGAAGGATGAGTTTCTCAGGCGGCTAGTTGAAAAGACAAAGAACCTGCCGATAGGAAACCCACTTGACTCCAATACCTTTGTTGGTCCACTTGCCAATGAGGATGCCTACAGGAAATATCAAAAATACATAAGGGCAGCGGAGAAAAATGGCAAGGTGCTCGTTGGAGGATCAATCAAAAAGGATGATGACCTAAAGTACGGTTACTATGTAGAGCCGACGATTATCGTTGGTCTGCCAAAAAAGCACCGGCTCTTTAGAGAGGAGATGTTTGTTCCCATCCTGTGTGTTGCAGACTATGAGAAGTTTGATGATGCCATCCACCTTGCAAACGACACTGAATATGGATTGACGGCCGGAATATTTACCAGAAAGAAGGAAGAGGTCAAAAAGTTCGTTGATAGTATCGAGGCAGGCGTTGTTTATGTTAACAGGCAGGCAAGCGCAACAACTGGCGCAATGGTTGCATGCCAGCCATTTGGAGGATGGAATGAGTCCGGTACTAGAGGTAAAGGAACGGGAGGGCCTCATTACCTGACAGAATTCATGCGCGAGCAGAGTCAGACTATTGTGGTTGAATAGTCGATAAGTTATTTCATCATTCTATCCGTCCTACAACATTCAAAAGTACACCTACATCAATAAGCATAAAGAAGAAGGAGCAGCTATGATTTATGATGAATATTTACTCGAGCGACTACAGAACCACTGCCCAAAGTGACTAGAGTAAAATATTATACTTCAAAATATTGTACCAATTATTGTCTGCCGAATGCAGAATTCGAAGTCAGTAAAATCTATACTATAGCTTCTGCAATCCGCGTCAATTGAACAGGGTTCGCTTATACCTCTTGTAATGTCCTCCTATTACTCTGTAGCTATTCGCACTAGTTCAGAAATTTGCTTGCCTTTATCCTGAGAAAGTGCTGAAATTCCCCCAGTCAAGCTCTGAGCTACAATGCCTTTTTCTGCAAGTACTTCGGCAGCTCTGAGCGAAGTATTACCCATCATGCAGACGAGCAATGCTTTTCCATTATTTCCTTCTCCTCCCAATGCACTATCCAGTTCTTTTGGAATCTTTTGGGTTGCTAAAAGTCGCTCCACCTCGCTAGCCTTTGGGACAGAGATCTTGCTTTCATTAACGCCCAGAGAATTGGCAATTAACTCTATTCCCTCCTTGCGGGGAGTATACATCGTGTGAATCCAAAGAACTCTGTTATAGTTTCCTATGTTCGACACAGCTTCTTGTAGAGGAACCTCCAGACGGTCTTCTCGTACCTCTTGCATCATTTCAATGCTCCTTCTGTACTTTTGGATTCCATCCGCAACCATTACGACAAACTTTCTTCCTCCCTCTCCACCGAAATTTGCCATTTGCATCACCGCGTAAAGAGCAAGGGCACTGCTTTCTCCTATGTCATATCCCTTGTCTACGAAAAACTTCAACAGAGGTTTTGCCTGTTCAAAATCTACTTCATGTTGTCCGGCGTACCGCTCAGGCTCATAGAACTTCAAGCCCGCTGCCTTCCCCTTGGTCCTTATTCCTGCAACATCTTGGTTACTAAGTGGAAAGACTACATGTAGTGACTTCTTTTCATATTTGTCCATCAAGTACCTGCTCAAGCCACCTGAGGTGCCACCTGTACCAAAAGTGCAGACAACTTTGAATTCGGCTAGCGAATGGCCTTGTTCAATCAATTGTTGATCCATCTCCGCGGCAGTAACAGTTCTGTGAACCTCGATGTTCAGCTCGTTGTCGTACTGTTCAGGGCAGAAACAACCATAGATCCTCCCAAGAAGCTTTGCCAAGTTTATTATGTCTTGACTCGCTAGAAGTTCCTCTACCTCTGAGCGTGATTTATCAAAAATTGAAGGGTCGAATCCGATCTCAATGAGCTGTGAGCGGATATTCGATGCAGTTGCTTTAGCAGCCAAAAGATTCGGATTACCCTTCATGCCCGGCGCAGGGCAAATGTCCATGTCCAGGTTTATGATACGTGTTCTCTCATTTCTCAACTCTTCAAATACTCCTTCTTGAAGCTTCCTAGATACTAGGGTAACGACATCTAGGCCGAGTCGACCGATCTGCCCTAGAGCGATCCCAAAGTTACCCGAGGTCGCTTCAATTATTGTCTCTCCACCCTTCAGTTTGCCCGACGCAATTGCATCATAGATTATGAGTACTGCAGGCCTTACTTTAATCGAGCCTGCAAGCAAGTTTGAATCAAACTTACCGAAAACTTGCAGATCTTTATCGGCAAGATCCAAGCCGTACTCAATTCTTGCACACTGCTTCAAATCTTCAGTAATGTTAATCAGAGGTGTTGGGTTAACAACCTTTATTTCACCTGATTTTTCTTCTAGATGAGGAACCTTACTCCATATTTCTCGCTCAAAGCGCTCCATCAGAGAGTTGTCTATATCAGTCCTCTCATTTAGTCCCTGCAATTTTCTCCACTGTGCTATATAGTGCGCAGAGGTTTTATAAAAGATATGATAGGATTCAATCGTTTTTGGCATGATTTGCACCTATATTTTAGCTGCATATATAAACAATTTAGACTTGCTCCTGATATAGCGCATGTAGGTGAGTATAAAAATTATTATCCTATTTTCATTCTGATCAAGTCATATGCCTTAGCTGCATCTTTATCACTCAATATCAATACTACTTCATTTGCAGTAAAGAAAGCACTATG
>JALZEV010000036.1 GCA_030861865.1 Thermoproteota archaeon
TTGAATCTACGCTTCTCTTGGTGGAATTTATAACTTCCATAAAATTATCGTACATCTTGACTACACCATTTGATTCTGATCTATTCTTGTTTACAAATGCAGCAACTGACTTTTCATGCATCTTTTCAACAAGTACCCCAGCCTCGATTATCTCATCGACGGCTTTGATGCGCGAAAGATCTATTGCATTCGCAAGATCAACGATATAGTCCCCGGCACTCTCGAGAAGGTTGGCTGCGATCCTATAGTCAAGGATGTCAATGTTGCTCAGGTTGAGCTTGCCCGCCAGTTTTTGATCCATCATAGCGCTTCGTATCAGTCTGACAAGCAAAAAATATTGTCGGTCGACTTCGTCGTCTCTGCCGCTTATCACTTTGCGGATACTACTATTCTGTTTTAGCCTTATGGCTTCAAGCATGTCTCGGTACATACCTGCGACTATTGCACTCATCCGACGGAGTATCTTTTCAGCATCAAGTGTGTCTGCGTCAAGTAGAAATTGGGCAGATATATGAAAGCCATCTTCATCGACTATTTCTAGGCCGACCAGTTTTCGCATAGCCTTCTTAACCCTGTCGGCGTCTTCAAATGAAATCTGCAAGCTGGCCTTAATCCGGATCATGTCGTATCCAAGCAGGTATCCCCCGTACACCTGGTTAACGAGCATGTCCATCGATGCTGACGGATATGGAATCGTCAGTTCTTTTACCTTGTCTGCCGTGTCGTCTTCTGAAACAAATATCGATATAGAGTTGTCACGGTTTATGTGCACTGGCACAATGCTTCCTTTCCTTAGATTGTTGCTCTTGATCCATAAACTTGGTAATGATACCAAGATGCTACTGCCTATCTGCTGTAATCGTCTTGCATATCGTGTCATCTTGAAGTGTTTAAATGGATTTAAACTAATTAAACATTATTTTTATATTTTCGGAGTCTTATAATAAGAATGATATGGCAACGGAGCTGGTTGGGAAGCCTATAGCTCTAGCCAGAGCATTCAGTCCGGGCCATATAACCGGCTTTTTCGAGGTACCCCATGATGTTTCTTGTTTCCATTTCCTGCATAGGGGTTCTAAAGGGGCCGGATTTTCTATCGATAGGGGCATTACAACAACAGCATATATCTACGAGAGTGCAAAAGCGGACTATCAGATCTCGATCAATGGCATTAAAAGTCACAATGCAGAAGTTTCTAAGTGGGTTATTGAGGAATATCTTAAGCTTGCAGATAGACCTTACTTTATAAATATCCACCAGGATGTTCAAATCCCAATTGGTTTTGGTCTTGGCTCAAGTGGTGCCGCAGCCCTCAGCCTCTCATATGCCCTCAATCAGGTTCTTGACATAGGTCTCAATAGAACTCAAGCAGCACAAATTGCGCACCAGGCAGAGATTGCCTGCAATACTGGCCTTGGGACGGTAATTGCCGAGTTTGCCGGAGGCTTTGAGATGCGAACAAGTGCAGGAGCACCGGGTGTAGGTTCCGTAAACAAAATCGATCTAGATAAGAATTACAAGGCGATAGTTCTCTGTCTTGCTCCTATTTTGACTAGGTCATTTCTCACAAACCGCATAAACGAAATAAACGGCCTTGGAGGCATTATGCTAAGCAAGCTATCCGCATCAAGAAGCCTTGATGACTTTCTCGAAATGTCACATGGATTTGCAGAGATGTTGAGCCTCACGGAAGGTAGATGTAGAGGACCGATTGCAGCTCTTAAGACAAGAGGAATTGAATCAAGCATAGCACTCTTTGGTCAAACTGTTTTTACCGTTGTCTCAGAGGAAAGGACGGCCGAGGCAGTAGGTGCCCTCAGAGAATTTGGCCACAGGCTTATTGTCTGTAATATGGATAAGGCGGGGGCAAGGATGCTCTAGAATTGAACTTAAACCACATTGACATACCCTCAAATCATCCTAGAGCTAAATCCCTTTACATCCGTGAGATATTGGTTAATGGCTTTAGTCGAGGTCTAGTAGTGCCCGAGGGTCTAATTGCCCATGGAAGAGGAGAGGCATACGATTATCTAATCGGCGAGCGCACCACAAAGACCGCCCAACGCGCGATTGAGGCCGCAGCAGCAATGATGTTGCTCTCAAGCCGGCCAGTCATATCTGTAAACGGTAACACCGCTGCGCTGTGCCCAAATACAGTAGTGGAACTTGCAAAGGTGGCCGGCGCGACTGTTGAAGTCAACATCTTTTATAGATCTGAGGAGCGTGAGAGGGCGATCAAAGCAGAGCTTGAGCTGCATGGCGCAAAAAAAGTATTGGGAGTAGGCTCAAAAGCATCCGCAAGAATTCCGGAGCTCCAAAGTGAGCGCAGGCGAGTTGACCCTGATGGCATCTATGCTGCTGATACAGTATTGATTCCACTTGAGGATGGAGATAGAACAGAGGCATTGACAAAAATGAACAAGAAAGTCATTACAATCGATCTTAATCCGTTGTCGAGGACATCTAGGGCTGCAAATATCACTATTGTTGATAATGTCGTAAGGGCTATGCCAGCATTAGTAGAAGCTGCACGCAAGCTCAGCGGTACTCTGTCATTAAAAAAAATCACGGATAATTTTGACAATAGCAAAAACCTCCAAGAATCACTTAAGATCATAAAAGGTGAACTCCAGTAATTGCAGGGCAGGACAAAACTTAACGTTAATGATATATTATCCAAGAAAGGAAAAGAAAAAATCTCTATTCTTACAGCATACGAGTATTCTACTGCAAGGATATGTGATAGGGCAGACATTGACATTTTGCTTGTAGGCGATAGCGCAGGAATGGTGGTATTGGGCTACGCAAGCACAATGCCTGTTAGCATGCAAGAGATGATGATATTTTGTAGTGCAGTGGCAAGGGGAACAAAGCGCGCACTGATAGTAGGCGACATGCCCTTTGGTTCATATCAAGTAGGTCCAAGTGTGGCAGTTGAAAATGCAGTCCAGCTGATAAAGGCTGGTTGCGATGCAGTCAAACTTGAAGGAAGTTCTGAGATTATAGATACAATAGAGGCAATAGTAGATGCCGGAATACCTGTTATGGGTCACATTGGGCTCAGGCCTCAGACATCATCACTATGGGAAGGCTACAAATTGCAGGGCAGGACGAAAGAAGGAGCGAGCAAACTGATTGAAGATGCTAATGTTCTAGAAAAGGCAGGCGTCTTTAGTATTGTTCTTGAAATGGTTGCAAGTGAGGTGGCAGATGCGATAACAAAGAGCCTGTCAATTCCAACAATAGGCATAGGCTCAGGCCCCAGCTGCGATGGTCAGGTTCTTGTTCTGCATGATATGTTAGGCATTTATGAAGATATTCGGCCGAGATTTGTAAAAAGGTATGCAGAACTTAGCAAGGAGATATTTGATGCAGTTTCAAGCTATAACCATGACATCAAAGCTGGCACATTTCCAGAGGAATCTAACACATTTCACATGGACGCAAAGGAGCTGGACAAATGGAAGAATGAAAGTAGAATATGAGAGTAAGAAGAGGAAGAGGAGTTCACCCTTCAAAAGATATCCTTGGAACACAAGGGAAGCAGCTTGAAGGAAAGAAAATAGTACTTTGCATCACAGGAAGTGTTGCCGCTTACCGGGCAATTGACCTAGCACGGCTATTGATGAAACATAATGCAGATGTTCATGCTGTCATGACAGAATCGACTGCATCAATGCTGCTCAATCCTGAAATAATGAAGTGGGCCACAGGCAATGATGTAGTCACCAAGTTGACCGGTAACTTGGAGCACATCATTCTAGCCGACTATGGCATGTCAGACCTCATCATTGTCTATCCATGTACGGCTAACACCCTTGGCAAAGTAGCAGCTGGTATTGACGATACATCTGTTACATCAATTCTTAGCGTTGCACTTGGCAGCAAGATCCCAATAATAGTAGCTCCTGCAATGCATGAGGCTATGTATGAGAACATATTTGTCCAGCAAAATCTCAGCAAATTGAAAGAGCACATGGTATTCATTGAACCCAAGATAGAAGGAGGCAAGGCAAAAGTGGCTGACCCTGAGCATATACTAAATGCTACAATTTCGGTCCTCTCCAATAAGGCACTATTGTCAGGCAAGAGAGTGCTTGTTACTGCTGGTAGTACCATTGAATATATCGACCCAATAAGGGTCATAACTAACCTAAGCTCTGGCAAGATGGGTATTGCCATAGCACAGGAGGCACAGCGGATGGGCGCAATTGTGACGCTAGTCTATGGTCACGGAACTCTAAGCCCAGAAACCGGCAAAATAGTGCCCGTAAATACAGGTGAAGAAATGTATAAGGCGGTTATTTCTGAGTTATCATCCAAAAGGCATGACATTGCTGTAATGGCGGCTGCTGTTGCAGATTTTGTCCCTGCAAAAAAATTAGACAAAAAGATTAACACAACGCTAGGTAAGATGGAGCTGTCACTTGTTCCTACAAGGAAAATAATTGATGAAGTAAAAAATAATAGCAAAGACACATTCCTTGTTGCATTTAAGGCAGACTACTGCGTATCAGAGTCAGTCTTGATTGAAAAGGCATTCAGAAAACTGAAGGAGTGTGATGCAGATATTATTGTGGCAAACGACCTAGGCAGAAAAGGTTCAGAACCCGGCTCTGATAAAAACGAAGTGTTTATCATTGACAGGGACAAAAAAATTGTACACCTGCCTCCTGAGAGCAAAGCACAAGTTGCAAGAAGGCTGCTAGAGCTTGTGGCTGAATTAACAGCAGAGGGTCGTAGCAAATGATGATGCTATAGCAATAATAGTGACCGCATGGAATTTTTTTTAGAATAATTAGCGTTGATGCCATAATACTACTACTACTGCCTGCTTCCTATTCCTTCTTGTACCCCTAATAGAATATAGTGTTGCAGCCTTTGCCATAAATTCCTAAATTATCTTGTCACACCAGCGATCTCAAATCATGTACCCTATCCTGACGTATATGACATCAGACTCATATGATCGAAAGTTTCGGTCAAAAACACTTTTCTGGTCCCTATGCCACGAATTGTGCAAAGGATCTTTTTACTACTCATTGTGATCAGTTCTGAGACTTCCAAAGTTCGCCAAGATAGCAAGAGTCATAATGATTCTGACCTTCATGCATTGTTCAAATCGTGCTACCCTTTTTTATTTCATCTTAGAATAAGAAGATCTTTAGTGAATCTGTTGAGCACCCGCGGCTTGCCGTTATTTACGATTATGCTGTCCTCTATCCTCACACCGAATTTATTCTCAATATATATCCCGGGCTCAACAGTCACAGCCATATTTGCTTTGAGCTCTTCGTCACTTTTCATCTTAAGCCAAGGAGGTTCATGAACGTCAAGTCCTATTCCATGGCCGGTTGAATGGATGAATAGTTTCTCATATCCGCGCTCTGCTATCAAGTTCCTACATGCCGCATCAACGTGGCCACATGTCACACCTGCATTTGCCCTACTGAGGCCTATTTTTTGCGCGTCTTGCACTATGCTATACACTTCCTTCATCTCTTTGGTTGCAGAGCCAATGGCAAATGTTCTTGTAGCATCAGCTATGTAGCCAGCATGCCGGAGCGTAAGGTCGACCACTATTATATCTCCCTTGCGAAATTTTCTGTCTGTTACTTCAGCATGTGGCAGCGCACTGTTGGGCCCCCCCGCTATGATGAGTGGGTTTAGCGTGGACTTGTATGATGGTGGATTTGCACCCATTTTCATTGCTTCGTAGATGAGGTTTGCTTGCAGATCACGCTCCGAAAGACCTACCTTTATCTCCTCTTCGCATATTTCATACAGCTTATCCAGTATCTTGGCTGCTCTTGAGATACTTCTGATCTCTGAGTGGTCCTTTATCCTGCGTGTATGGAAGAAGGGATCCGTATTGACGAAAATGTCGCCGCCGTGCTTGCGAATTGACCCGATAGTAGAGTAATCGCTGCAGTCACTGCATACTCTGCTACCTTTTACTTGTGAAACAAACGTGGAAATGAGTTCACTCCCTCTTTCAGTGGCAAATACCTCACAGTCGATTGAAGTCTTCTCGGCCCTTGAATACTCTAATTTGGGCGTGATTAACTTTGTTATGCCATTGTCCATGCATACTGCAATGGCTTCACCCCAAAAGCCTGTGAGATAGAAAATGTTTTCTGGCTCAAATGCTGCAACTACATGGCAGGCTTCATCTATTTTCTGGGCATGCTGCAAAATACTATAACGGCGCTCCGTCATTGACAACTTGAGAAGAATTACCGTTCCCTAGTTTTATAAAGTGTTATGAGGATGTAATTTATTATTATCATCATTACTATTGTAATTTGATTTAAATATGGCTGGGTCGCCCGCTTTTTTGAAACTATATGGAATACCTGGTGATGCTTCCCGGTCCTACGAATGTCCCAAACAGGGTCATGAATGCAATGCTCACGCCTATGATAAACCATAGGAGTGACGACTTTCGCATATTATACAAGACGATAGTTGAAAAAACCCAGAAGGTCTTCCAGACTTCAAACGACATTGTGCTTCTTACTACTTCAGGCACTGGTGCCGT
>JALZEV010000082.1 GCA_030861865.1 Thermoproteota archaeon
ATATGGGTAGGGGAATATGAGCAAAGGTGATTACTTTTGGTCGTCTCACAGGAGGCTCAATCCATGTACAAAAGCTCGCCACTTCTGAAAACCAATTTCAACTTTTTGAGAAGCTCTACTTCCTTTATGAAAGGGTCTTCATCTTAGAGTCACTCATTGGTCCCGAAGAGCTCGCTGAAACGTCTATGATTGGCTTTGATCCGCAACTCGTTGTAACATGCGACTCTAACAATTTCAAAGTCCAAGACAGGAATGGAAAAATTCTGCAAAGCACGCCAGCAAAGGAACCACTTTCAAGCCTCCGGGAGTTAATGCCCAAAATCAATGATGATCGTTTCCGCTATGTCGGTGGGGCGGTAGGATACATCAATTACGATGCCATACGGTTCTGGGAGCATTTGCCAATCAACAATAACAAAAAAGCTAGCAATTTTCCGCTGCTAGAATTTGGCATCTATGACGATGGCATACTCTTCAACCATAAAGAAAACCAGGCTTACTATTTTTTCCTTGGAAAATCTCGGCTAGAGGAAGTGGAGCAGAAGATGGGCCTGGTAAAAAATAAAGCTGCCCCATTCTCATATTCGAAGCCAAAGAGAAACATGACAAAAAAGGACTTTGTAAAGATGGTAAGGAAGGCCAAGGGCTACATATACGATGGTCACATTTTCCAAGTAGTACTTGCAAAGAGCATGAAGTTTAGCGTCAAGGGCAACCTTATTGGACTGTACGCTAAACTTCGAGAAGTAAATCCCTCACCATACATGTATATGCTAAAAATGTCTGACAGGTGTATAATAGGCTCAAGCCCTGAAATGCTAATTCGTATTACAAAAGACTATGTAGAGACCTTTCCTATCGCAGGCACACGGCAGATACTACAGGATGAAAAGAAGAACGAACAGCTGCGTCAAGACTTGCTCAAGGATGAAAAGGAGATTGCCGAACATACAATGCTTGTGGATCTAGCAAGAAACGACATAGGAAGGGTCTGTGAATTTGGCACGGTTAAGGTTACAGAGCTCATGAGTGTTAAGCGATTCAGTCATGTTCAACATATTGTGTCTCACGTAGTAGGTAAATTGCACAAAAATTTTGATTCGTACAGTTCTGTTAAAGCTGTCTTTCCAGCTGGCACTGTATCTGGTGCTCCTAAAGTTCGTGCAATGCAAATAATAGATGAGCTCGAGCCTTCGCTCAGAGGACCATATGCTGGCGCCATCGGTTACTTTTCATTTAATGGCTCATGCGACTTTGCAATAACTATAAGGTCTCTATTTGTGAATGGCAGAAAGGCATATATCGAGTCAGGGGCAGGCATCGTTATTGACTCTGATCCTGGGCTTGAATGGTCAGAAACGGAGCATAAGGCAAACGCGATACTTTCCGCTCTAAAGCGAGCAACATCTGAGTGAGAGGATTTTTGCTCGATCAATCAAAGCATATTTTGTAATGTTTGTTGATTTTGTTGCCATCAAATTAAAAAAGAAGAGGATTTAGACAGCAATCAGAAAGTCCAAAAAGAGACTATTCCTCTAGTATCATTTTGAAAAAGTAGGCAATAAAGTCATATCAATGCTATTAATATTAAATTATCATTTTAATACTATCAATATAGTAATAAAGTCATTAGAGTTCTTTTTTGGCACGAATAGAGAAAATCTAGTGGCTCGTGGGTGGCCTTGCAAACATATTGTCTACATTTGTATGATATTCTACTGCAAGTGTAGGATCTTTCTGCCTTCCGGTAAGGATGCCAACCACAATGTCATCCATCTTGATCAGCCCTTCCCTGCGGAGCTTTCTAACACCTGCTGGAACTGCGCCTGATGCCATTTCGCAGTCAAAGCCATTTAAGCCAACGATTGACATGCCATCGCTCATTTCCTTGTCGCTCACTTGCACCACTACACCATTAGTAAAGTCTAGCGCGCGTAGTGCCTTGACAATATTGGCAGGTCTACCTATCTGAATAGCAGTTGCATGGGTCTTTGGTCTAATTCCTTTTCTGTCCAACTCAGCATAATAGCGGTCAATGATTGCAAGATCTGGCCTGCCTCCATTCCATCTTAGGGCTTTGTCTTCATAGAACCCATTATACAGACTGTATAATGTATTTGCTCCCTCTGCATTCACTACTACAAGCCGCGGAATTTTCTTGATCCAGCCCCATTCGTAGAGCTCAATCAAGCACTTCCCACAGCTCGATGCGTTACCTAGAGCTCCACCCGGATACACTATCCAGTCCGGGGGGTTCCAGTCGAGGTATTCAAGTACCCGGTAAAGGATGGTCTTCTGACCTTCCAAGCGGAATGGATTGACTGAGTTTACCGTGTATCCTCCGGTTTCTTTCGCGTTCCTAAGCGAGGCAGTAAGAGCGTCATCAAAATTTCCTTGCACTTGTATTATCTGGGCGCCGAACTGAAAGGCTTGACCAAGCTTGCCAGGGGCAATTTCGCCCCTTGGGATGTAGACATCACAGGCCATATTTTCGTTTGCAGCATACATTGCTGCAGAAGCTGAAGTGTTGCCGGTGGAGGCACAAACTATCCTTTTGACACTAATCATTTTTGCATGTGTCATTGCAGTCGACATGCCGTTATCCTTAAACGAACCTGAGGGATTGTATCCTTCTGGCTGAAGAAATAATGAATTATGGTCCATGCTTGCATATTCAGCAACCTTGCTCATTTTGTAAGGTTTTGAAAGGCGGCCTTCAGAGCCGTCAAGCGATACTAGCAAACGGGCGCATTCTTCAAAGTCTTCTGTGTCTACACCGACAAAATTGATTAGTTCACGGAAGCGCCATACTCCGCTTTCATTGTAAATATTGCCTCCGTGATCTCTACGCTGGTAGAACTTTTCTATTAAGTCCCGGCTTTGCCTCTCACTATACCTTATATCGAGGAGCGAGCCACAGGAGCACCTGTAAATATCGTTATTAATATCATGAGTTAAACCGCATGAGGGATTGATGCATTTTTTGACAGTAAGTGCATCCATATTACTGGAGCCTTCTGATTGTTATTTAGACGTTGTTCTAGATGCTACTACTTTCTGGTGGTTTTTTCATACATTTTCAGTAATTGCTGGATGACACCGTCCATGTCGTCTTCCCTTACTTCCGGCGAAACAGCATGTTTTAATAAATTGCTTACGGTGTTGGAGATCTCAGAACTTACCTCGTCAAAGCTGTCCATGTCGCTATAGCTCTGTTGATAAAGCCTCCTCAATCGCATTGCATACATATGTGTCTGTTCATTCATTGTGACATCATAACTGCGATTGTTGACCTTTATCTTCTCCTTTATCATGTTCTACACGTAACCAGACTATAGCATTTAAAAATGTGTCTACATTATAAGTCCATGGCAGTCACGAAAAGAGTATAAGTTCTGTAACCTTTGATCCCTGTTACCGCGGTTACAGGCTGCTGCATTACAATGCTACTTTTATGGTCTTAATACTATAATGGCTGGGTGCTATAATAATAAAAATGCCATTTGATAGCAGGTGGATTAAGCCACAAGGAGAAAGCGTTGGTCACAAATTGCTTGAGGGCATCAAGCCACAAGCACCACTGAAACCAAGGATAGAAGAAGCACAGAAAAAATTGCATATGCAGATCGCGAGGCTGGATGCAATAGCCTCAAGAATGCAAGAAAAAGATAAGTTAATTTTCAAGCGCGTAGTGCTTGCAATGCAGAGTCATGATTCTTCGCATGCAAAGATCCTATCAGGAGAACTGTCGCAGATCCGAAAGATGAACAAAATGGTCACGTCAGCAAAGCTAGCTTTAGAACAGATACAGCTTAGGCTCAATACCATGACAGAACTTGGAGACGTAGTGGTAAC
>JALZEV010000112.1 GCA_030861865.1 Thermoproteota archaeon
TTCAAGGGTGGAGCTTGCCCACGCTGTGGAAGCAAAATGCGCAGGGCAGACTTTTAATACATGACTCTTGAAGAGCTGCGCCAGAAGGCGTTTTTTCAAAATACAATAGATGTGTGGATAGCATACAGCGAGGAGCGAGACTGGGATTGGTATAACATTGATGCCTATCGACGCTTTATCGGACACCTCATCTCAAAGGGTATCAAGATGCAAAAGTTTCCACTCTGCGTCAAGGAGTCTGGCGGTATATATGAGCGTGGTAAGGATAAGGCCCAATTCCTTGACCAGCTCTCAAAAATATCCGCTGCAGAAGCCGCAGCCTACACCGTCAAATTGACAGGCGAAACGATAGGTGCTATACGCTTGTTTGTCATCTAGAGTCTAGAAAATTTCAGCTCATAGGTGTTACAGTTTAGTAGGAACCTCTAAAATATATTATCTATATACATCAGGTGAAGTGCCCGAAGAGAAACTACCAGTTCCAGTACGGGAAGAGCAGATGATCAACCCAGGAATAGAAAGGCTGACCGCCATTAAATCAGAGCCCCTATTTGAGAACATAGTAGGTTACAGCGATGTAAAAAGGCTGTTTCATCTATCATTTTCTTCTGAAAAGCCTGTACACTTGTTGCTTGTTGGCCCTCCAGCATCTGCCAAGACACTTTTTATGCTCGAATGCATGAGACTTGAACGGTCGTATTTTACGCTTGGAAGTCACAGCACTAAGTCCGGCATGATGGATTATCTATTTGAGAAAAGGCCGCGGTACCTGATTGTAGACGAAATAGAACACATGCCAATGAAGGATCAGACGGCGCTATTGAGCCTGATGGAGGCAGGGATCATATCGGAAACCAAGTTCCAAAAGACGCGTAACACTCACCTAAAGACATGGGTCTTTGCATCAAGTAATGCTACTGACAGAATGCTGACGCCGCTTTTATCAAGGTTTGTAGTGCTCCACTTCAAACAATACTCATTTGGCTCATTCCACGAAGTATGCGCTCACATTCTTGGCCGTGAAGGGGTCACACCTGATGTCGCTGCAGCAATAGCAGAGGCGGTATGGATAAAACTCAAGTCAAAGGACATACGTGACTGTATAAAGATTGGGCGCTTGGCAAAGACAAAGGAAGACGTTGAGTGGATAGTTCAAACATTGAGAGCGTATAAGCAATAGCTCATTTTTTTGTTGTTGTTCTTCAGCTGATCACTACACGCTAAAGTAGCCTAGCAAAGGATAAGTGTGTGTGTTTTGTCATTAAAAGGGTCTTTACTTTCGTCTATTGCACTCTTTTGCCTTTGTAAGAAAGGCCGCTAGTATTCGGTATGTGGCAACAAGTCATCATCAAATATCATATTATCTTTTTGTCTTGTTCAGAACCAATTAGAATGGCGATACCTGTCTAGTTTCTTGGCATAGTAGTTCTGATAATTTCAGAGTTAAAGTTTTTTTGTGGCGCCATTATGTATATTATGTGATAGAAAGAAATGGGCTTAGACCTTAAGCCACTGGTAACACCTGGGCTGCTCAAATTGACAGAGCTGGCAGGCAAGATTGTTGCAATTGATGCTTACAATACGATTTACCAGTTCCTCAGCATTATAAGGGGGCCAACAGGGGAACTGCTTACCAACAGCAAGGGAGAAGTAACAAGCCACCTAAGCGGCCTATTCTATAGGAACGTCAATCTAATGATGGATAATATCAAGCCTCTTTACGTTTTTGACGGCAAGGCAAACGAGCTCAAAATGGCTGAAATAGAGCGCAGAAGTCAGCTGAAAAAAGAAGCGACAGAAAAGTATCATCTTGCAATTGAAGAGGGCAGGATGGAAGACGCACGCAGGTATAGTACACGCACGGCAATCCTGACACCAGATATGGTGAAAGATTCAAAAAAACTGCTCTCCTATCTTGGCATTCCATATATTCAGGCACCATCTGAGGGCGAATCGACAGCCTCACACCTTACAAGGCATGATATGGCCTTTGCAGTTGGAAGCCAAGATTATGATTCAATATTGTTTGGAGCCAAAAAGCTGGTGCGTAATCTGGCAATAAGCGGGAAGCGCAAGGTGCCAAACCGCAACACCTACATCGATATCGAGCCTGAAATACTTGAGCATGACAAGGTGTTGCATGAGACTGTCTTAACACACGAGCAACTAGTGGATGTCGGCATACTTATCGGCACAGATTTCAACCCTGGCGGCTTTCCTGGTATTGGCCCGAAGACTGCAATCAAATTAATTAAGGAAAATGGCAGGCTGGAAGATGTTAAAAAAATCAAGAGCTTGCTTGCACAAGTGCCCTACCAAGAGATACGCAACATATTTCTCGATCCTGAAGAACCAAAGGTCGACAAGATTGAATTTGGAGCGGTCAATCGTGAAAATGTACTGGATTTTCTTTGTGTCAAGAAAAGCTTTTCAACAGACAGGGTGAGTAGCACACTTGACAAGCTGCAAAAATCCATAGCAAACCGCAACCAGTCACTTGAACAGTGGTATGGCTAACCGCATGATAATAGAGTCAATAATTAACAACCTATGATAATGCGGTACGTCTCTGACGGAACTTGAAAAAGAGTTGCCTATTCTGGTTTTCTCTTTATCTTTTGTCCTTGCAATATATCCGAAGCCCAGCGATGTGGATCTGAGCCCTCTCTTTTGGATAAAATTTCTTGTTAAGTGCCCTGATGGTCTTCTATAGAACAGCTTCCTAAACTATATACTTTGTACTCTTTCTCTTTTATATTCTGGGTGTCTTTTGCAATGTAGTAGTAGTAGTATATGTAGAAGTCTTTGCCCATTATGTGACTTTCCTCTCTCCCTCCAGTCATTTGTGTTTGAATTGTCGAAGCGCTTCTCTGCTACAAGGCATATTTACCATACTTCATTGAGGTTCATGGTTAGAGAGATATTGGCAAGTGCACAGAAATTGAGCCAGAGTTTATAACCTTGTTCGGCAGGATTTCAGCAAACCTAAAAATCTTCTGAATGCTCAGAGGTCAAGCA
>JALZEV010000016.1 GCA_030861865.1 Thermoproteota archaeon
GGTTACTCCGCGGTCCACAAATAGCTTTACAAGTGTTTTATGAACTACAGTGGCACCAAGCTGGCTCATAACGTCATCACCAGCGCATGGTAATTTACGATCTTCAAAAGCCTGCTGCCATTTCGCATTTGATGCTATAAAAACAGGGATTGCATTAATAAAGGCGCAACCTGCATCAAGGCAGGCTTCAGCATAGTATCTTGTTCCTTGTCTGCTTCCAACAGGTAAGTAATTGAGAAGAATCTCGGCGCCACTATCTTTTAGGACCTTGGCCACATTTGCAGGAGGTTTATCAGATACCTGTACCTTTCCGCGGTAATGGTTTCCCAAACCGTCTAAAACTTCTCCTTTTTCAACAATTATGTTCAACTTCTCGACGTCTGCTATCTTTACTGTGTTGTTTGGTTCTACAAAAATTGCCTCAGAGAGATCCTTTCCGACTTTTGAATCAATAACGTCAAATGCTGCCACAAATTCAATGTCTTTTGGTTCGTATCCTCCTAAGTCAAATACAGTAAGTCCAATTGAATCATTTGACTTACCGTTACTGTTTACGTCATAATACTTTGTACCCTGTATCAATGCAGAAGCACAGTTCCCAATACCGGCTAGTGCAACCTTGATTTTTTTAGACATATCCTAGAGAATAAAAAGAAGGATATTTGTATTTATCCGACTCTATAGATCGCCTAGGAAGATTACCTTGTATGATCAAACTGAACATCACATTAGTTGGATTATACCCTTTATTTGTAGTATAAAATCAACTTAAAATCAAAAAGCAGAATTTTTTGACGAACCCAATTATAGGTGTGTTTGCACGGCTGTAATCGGTCTTGATTCTTGATGCTCTGGCATGGCTATCTACATTTTTGATTCTAGGCCTTTCAATATATTCAATAAGATCTATTATCTTTCTCTATAGTGTTAGAAGACCTAGAGCAAACAACAATCTATACAATATGCCAAAAGTTGGCGCTATTATGCGATCGACTTCTGATAAGGCAGCATCACTCCATGAAGAGGGCATTATTGCTGACCACTGCTGGGATATTGGGATAGTTAATAGAGTCTCTGATCAGTGTACAAATGAAGAATATCCATTCATTTCAATATTTGTGGCAACCCACAATGAATCTCTTGTTATCGAAAGGCTCTTGAAATCCTTTGCTGCTCTCAGTTATCCTACTGATAGGTTCGAAATAATAATTGTAGATGATTCTACTGATGATACATATCAAAAAATACAGACTATGTTGTCTGATCTACAGAATCTTAAGGTAATTCACAGGGACAACAGGGCAGGGTGGAAGGGAGGAGCATTAAATATTGTCCTTGGTATAATGGACAAGAGAGCATCTAATGTATTGGTACTTGATGCAGACAATATTTTGTTAGCAGATACCCTAGAAAGATTTGTAGCACGATTCATACAGGAGCAATACTCTTACAAGGAGAAAGGAGTTTTAGTATTAGCACTACAGGGCTTCCCAATTTCAAAGAGCAACCTCGAATCTGATGATGAATGGGGCATAAATGTAAAGTTGGGCAACTGGATAGCTCGAGCAATCGATTTTAGACTTGCCAAAAGGAATATGATCGAATTTGCTGCAAAAGATCGTCTAAACCTGCCGGTGCAAATAACAGGAAGTCTTTTTATGATAAGAGCAGACATAATCAAATCTATCAAATTCTCTAATGATCTTTGCGAAGATTGGGACTTGACAGTAGATCTGTACTGCTCACAACCCTCGTCCTTACTGTCATTAACAATAGACATGATATCTTCTGACAATAATACTGGACGAATTTGCAACCATCCTTCTAACAACATCTCCCCTGAGCCGGTTACAATCTCGTTAAGACCAAGAATAATATTTGATCAAGAATTGGCTTCCTACTGCGAGGTAACTACTGATCTCACAGCTTACTTTAGGCAAAGGATGAGAGTTAGCGAGGGTCATACCAGAGGCTTAAGAAGAAAAATTAGACACATATCAGAAAGCAAGATGCTTTCTCCTGTTGACAAAGCAGAATTATTATTAAACGGTCTACAGTATGCAAAGTTCATTTTTGTATTAGGTATTGGAATAATCAACATGATCTTACTCCTTATGTTTATATCAGATAGTTACAACAACATCCAGCGGTTGATGAATATGTTTGGGATATCGTTTTTATTGCAGGCAGCGAATCTGACTATAGCTCTAACGCTTATCATACAGGCAACAAAGATTTGTCGACCCGTAAGAAGGTATGACATCAAGGATGTATTGAGCTTGCTGGTGCTTTATGTGATCACGACGCCTGCATTTGTGATAGGCTCCCTGCGGGGCTTTTTCCTAGATAAGGGAACATTCTACAAGACACCTAGAAATTTACCAAAGGAATCAAAGCTTGGCAAACCTTCAGTTCTCTCAGAGTCTGCAAAGAACTCTCCATTTTCTACAGGTTCGTAATGCAAGTATCTTGTTGATAATACGGTAGTTAGGACACAGTAGCTGAATGAGCAGGATTATGATAAATTGGTATCTGATAAAAAAACACACACAGAGGCAGAAGAATAAAGGTGTAAGAGAACATATACTCTTGATTGTGTGGTTGGTCTATTGTTTGTAACATAAATAGTAATAGCTGCTATAAGTGCTGTCCACCCATCTGTATATTTTTACAAGGAACACGATTATAAATCAAGTCTCGATAGGGCGGGTGACAGTAAAATAAACAACAACTCAGAGAACAAATGTCTCAAGGCCTATTACTGTAGCTATCTATCTTGAAAGATCAAGGGGAGAAGAAAAAGAGCAAGCTGACAATCGGCAACAACAGCAGCAACAACAACCAGTAGTGCTAGTAGAATGAGCCATGTGTCTAACTGAAGCAACCGAAGACTCTCTGGAAGTACGGGTGTATGTGATCAAACTTTGGTTGCTGATATTATCATCACCGGGTTTCTTGCAAGCATCATGGTGCCCGTTGTAACCTTGCGCGCTTTGGATATTGTAACCTGGGTGATGTCTATTTCCTTCAATTCTAGCTTATTAACTGTTGTAAGCGCCTGATATAGAGTCTCAATAACTATAGTATCAATGACAATTCTGCCTCCCTTTTTCAGTCTACCTACTGAAAGTTCAATCACCTGCTTTGTGTCTCCCCACGTGCCGCCCACCATTACTGCATCGACATCCAATAGCTTTGGTAAGACATCCTGAGCCTTGCCCAGTATAACTTCTTCTGCCTTAACTCCAAATTTCTGTAGGTTTTTTTTCGTCAGCTCGACTGCTTTTTGGTCGAAGTCAATTGCATATACTTTGCCCTTTGTCTGCAGGCATAATTCTACTGTAATACTTCCGCTGCCGCAGCCAACATCTATTGCTGAATGGCCCTCCCTGAGACGTAGCTTGCTTATTGCAATTGCACGAATATCTTCTTTTGTTATCGGCACTTCATCTGTCCTTTCGAAAAGCTCATCAGGAATGCCCGGAGTGCAGTAGTCCCATACTAGCAACTTGGTGTAACTGATAACTGATCAACGCTAGTGGTATTTAACTTACAATGGAGGATTGGTGGAGCGCCGTATAGACTATTATCATGAATGTCAGCAGCATAAATATGAACGGCATGATGCCCTCTGTTGCAACTTTTTTGCGCTTGTCCCTTGGCACATTCTTGGCTATTCGCCTGCCAATTCCAAGCGAGACTAAATAGAATACCAATCCGATGAGTATGGTAGTGACTATTGATGTGTATTGATCGAACTCAACTGGTATGACAATGCCGGCTACGATGCCTGCGGCCACACCCACCAGAGCACGCATGTAATAGAGCCTCCCAAATATGTCCAATATCGCGCTTTGTGGTTAAATTGGAGCCAGTAAAATGCCTTGCGGCTGTGATGTTGTTGTTTGTTCAGATACCCATATCACAAAATTTTTTGCTCTTCATAAGATAGAAAGATAAATAACATTACTGATGGTAAGGATTATATTCGAATTTTTCTCTCTCCACTATTTTCAGTTGTTTAATATTTGTGGCATGCCATTACTATCTTTTGTCATGGAGCTATCCAGCGTAGAGTTACGGTACCTGGTCAATGAGATTAGAAGCAAAGTAATTAGTAGCTCCTCGGGATATTATGTAAGCAGTATCAATGCCATAACAAAGAGCTCCCTCTTTCTGAGGCTTCACCATCCCATGCAAGAAGATATCATGTTAGTTCTCTCAACAAGAGGCATTTGGATCACAAGGCGGAGGTTCAAACCTGTAGAAGAGAACAACAGCCTTGAGAAGATTGCTCAAAAAGAGATTGAGCGTGCTAGACTGGAATTAATAGAGCAGGTAGGAAGTGAGCGTATTGTCACACTAAAATTTCGGCATCCAGATGGAAAGGTAAGAATCGTAGTTGGGGAGTTCTTTGGTGACGGCAACATCATAATTTGCAACGAAATTATGCATATAATTGCAATCCTCAATCCAATACACGTAAGGCATAGAACCCTCAGTGTAGGCCTGCGCTACGCATATCCTCCAGCAAGAGGCGTCGATGTCTTCAATATTACACTTGACCAGATGCTATCTCTGAGAGATGCAGCTAAGAACCTCGATGTGCTAAGGTGGATCGGCCGAAATATCTCTATGCCAAAAAAATTTGTCGAAGAGGTTATCAATCGTGCAGACGTCAAAGTGGACAAACATGCTGCACAATTATCTGACGACGAGGTAAGCAAGATTTACGATACTATAAAGAACATTGCGAATGAGGTCAGTGCTGGGGGCAAGAACCATGAGCCGATTGTAATCATGCTAAATGACAAGCCTCAAGAAGCACTGCCAATAATAACACAAGAAGCAGCAAATGCTGCAAAGATGATCAGGGAGAACAACATCAAAAAAGTTGCATCATATATGGATGCAGTTGATGAAGTGCTGAGCAGCGAAATCATGGATATAGGACGCAGCAGCAGGACAGTCGAGCTAGACAGGCAGATCGCAGTACTTGAGCATGACCTAGAAGAGCAGAATAAAGCCAAAGAAACTGTACTGCAAAAAGCGGCTGCTATACGTAAGCTGGCAAGCGAATTGATGGCACTCTCCTACCAGGGGAGTGACGGAATCGCTGACGTACTTTCAAAACACTCTGCATCATTAGTCACAGAAAAGGGCATCAAATACATTGAAGTAGCAGGCGAGCAGGTTAAGATGCAGCCAAGCCTTGCCAAAGCAAGCTCCATGCTTTTCGCAAGAGCAAAAGAAATGGAGCGGGGCAATACATCAATAGAAGAGGCTCGTGCTAAGATTCTTGAGCAGATTGGAAAATTAAGGAGCGAGACTGCGGCTATACATAAAAAAGTTATTGTGAAAGAGCACATCTCTAGAGAGTGGTACGAGCGCTACCGATGGTTTATCACCACTGATGGCCTCTTGGTAATTGGCGGCCGTGATGCATCATCCAATTCTGCATTAATACGTAAGCATTTGACAGAGCACGATATTGTTTTTCATGCTGAAGTTCACGGCTCACCATTTTTTATTATAAAAAATGCAGCGGCTTTTGCAGCAACCCAAGAAGGCACAATTGATTCATCCTTACATCAGGTTGCACAGGCTACCCTCTCATTTAGCAGGGCGTGGAAGGATGGGCTCTCTAGCGCCGACGCATACTGGGTTATGGCAGAGCAGGTGAAAAAGGGAGCGCCAACAGGTCAGTTCTTACCAAAGGGCTCGTTTGTAATAGAGGGCAAACGCAATTACATCAAAGGAGTAGAGTTAAGGCTCGCGATAGGCATCATGCAATTGAATAACAGAGAAACCCTTCTCTGTGGGCCGGAGGAAGCAATAAAGAAACGCTCGATCTTTTATGGAGTGCTCCTGCAAGGCGGCATGGATCCAATGAATGCTGCAAAGAGGGTCAAGTCAGAATTTGTAAGAATAGCTAACGACAATATCCAAATTGCAGAATCAATCAAGCACATAAGCCTTGACGAATTTGTAAGAGCATTGCCAACAGGTCAATCCCGGTTGTCTTTTACTGCGAGGGGTCAACAGCAGCTACTGCAAGAGGCATCATCGTCGTTGCCGTCAGTTGCTGTAGAATCCGGTGACAAATAATATGTTAGTGAAAACATCAAAAAGTATAGATATTAAGGAGACCATCATATGATGAGTCCCAAAGTATGTAGAAAGGCGCGACAATCTTTCAATAATAAAACAGCAGTTCGCGCAGAAGGAAAAAAGAGAGTAAAGATAGAATCTGAGCAACAGATATAATAATTATATATATATAACGCCACATTTTTTTCCAGTGAGTATCAGATAAGTAATTAAAGGCAGAAATCTGAATACTTTTTCGTGGTAAAAAAGCCGGTTGGAGAACATACCGATGCACATATGACTACAAGAGTGCTTGTTAGGGACATCATGAACAGCCCGGTTGTTTCTGCATCTCCTAATGATACCATCCATGACATTGCAAAAAAGATGAAAGAAGAAATTATTGGAAGCATAATCATAATAGATAAGGACAAGCCAGTTGGCATCGTCACTGATTGGGACATTGTTTCTAAGGCCATAGTCAATGACACCAAGCCAAGCCAGATAAAGGCAAAGGATGTAATGAAGGAACTATATACGATAGAAAGTGAGGAGAGTATTACAGAGGCCGCTCGCTTACTACGGAAGCATAACATCAAGCGTCTTGGCGTAGTCTACAAGAACAGACTCGTTGGTATTATTTCCTCTTCAGACGTCATAGCAGTGACTCCTGATCTTGTAGAGATAGTATCTGAAAAAGCTACCATCATCAGAGGCGAGCTTGGCATAGCTCGCTCTGCTAGCAATGTATCCGGATTTTGCGACCAATGCGGCGAGTGGTCAGACCTATTACAGTATATCGAGGGCACATTCATTTGTGAGGTCTGCAGGGGCGAATCGTCTAGTGCTGGAGGCGCGTAATGTAGCTTTTCTTGCTGATGCGATGCTGGGAAACATCGCCAGGAAGCTGCGCATTTTTGGATTTGATACAGTATATATGGCTCAGGCTCATGACGACGAAATCTTAAAGGTAGGCATCAAGCAGGACCGGGTTATCTTAACTGCGGACAAGGAGCTATTCAAACGAATAGTCAAGGTTGGTGCCCGTGGCGTCCTAGTAAGTGGTAGGTCAAGCGAGCTTGAAGACTTGGTACATATTCTTTCCAAGAATGGAATAACGTCCGTCGGTATGAACGGTATTGGCTCAAGATGTTCAGTATGTAACGGGCACTTGGAGGAAAGGACATCGGATCAGGTGAAAAATAATGATGATTGTAATAATGATAATGATAATGATGATGTCATTGTACCAGACAAGGTTATAGCATGCCATAACCAGTTTTTCCAATGTATTACATGCGGCAAGATATACTGGGAAGGAGGCCATCTTAAGCGCATAAGAGCTCTTGTCCGAAACTTAGATGCCAAGCTTATTGACAGAGACTGTACCACGACTTCCACTTCATCTTCATCCCGTAGAGATAGTTCTGCGTCAAAAGGTTAAAATTCCATGAGAAGACGGAACACAATCAGATGAGCTCAAATTCTACTTTAGAACATATGATTGGCAAGGTTTTAGTTCAAAAGGAAGCTGAACTGATTTCTCAGATAGATTCTGCTTACCAAGAGTCGCTTGACAACCTTGAATCTTCTCGGGGCAAGCTAGAAGCTGAGCGCGCAAGGATAGTCGAGGCTGCAAGAAAGCAGGCTGAGAACCTTAGGCGCCAGATTATTGGATCAGCAAGGCTTGCAGCGCGCAACCAAGAGCTTCTGACAATTGAAAATGCTGTAAATAAAGCCTTTGAAGAGGCCAAGAAAAAGCTGCAAGCCTCAAGTAGCATGGATAGCTACAAGGAGTTGTTAAAGCACGTGGTCGAAGAAAGTATTTCAGCTGTTGGAGGATCGAATGCAGTTATCATAGAGTGCAACAAAAATGATGTGGAGCTTGTAAGAAAGGTGGTGTCAGAATTACAGGACAGCGGTAAGGTGCAGCAGGCGGCAAGAGTGTCGGACCAGCATATTGACGTGCTTGGTGGCGTTAGAATAAAGTCGTCAGATGGCACGATGACATATGACAATACTCTTGATTCCCGCATTGAGCGACTCAAACCTTTAATAAGGAAAAACATTGCCCAGATGCTAAGAGGAGTGGAATAAAGATTGGTAGCAAAAGGGAGGATTGTTTGGATTAGTGGACCAGCAGTTAGGGCAGACGGTATGTCTTCCGCAAAAATGTACGAAACTGTTGAGGTGGGTGAGTCAAAGCTCATCGGCGAAGTAATCAGATTAACTGGCGACATCGCATTTATTCAGGTATATGAGTCAACATCGGGATTAAAGCCAGGCGAGCCTGTTACGGGCACTGGCCAGCCGCTTTCACTGCTGCTTGGCCCCGGAATCATTGGCAAGATCTATGATGGCATTCAACGACCCTTGGATGAGATTGCAGCCAAATCGGGCGCCTACATTGGCAGGGGTGTAGTGACAAGCCCAGTCGACATGAAAAAGAAATATAGATTCAAGCCTAGCGTGAAAAAAGATGATCAAGTAGGCCCTGGATCGATCCTAGGAACAGTAGAGGAAACACCTCTTTTGACTCACAGCATATTAGTTCCACCAAATCATCCGGGCGGCAAGATAACCGATATTGCAAGTGAGGGCGACTATGATATTGAACAGATAATTGCAACCACTGAAAAAGCTGGCAGGGAAAAAGTTCATCTAAAAATGTATCACAAGTGGCCGGTAAGAAAGCCAAGGCCGTATGCTGAGCGCTTCGATCCAACAGTACCACTCGTGACGGGTCAGCGAGTAATTGACACTTACTTCCCTATTGCAAAGGGCGGAACCGGCGCAATTCCAGGTGGCTTTGGCACAGGCAAGACTGTAACGTTGCACCAAATCGCCAAATGGGCAGATTCTAAGGTGGTCGTATACATCGGCTGCGGCGAACGCGGCAATGAAATGACAGAAGTGCTCGTCGAGTTCCCGCATCTTATCGACCCCAGATCCGGCCGGCCACTCATGGAGAGGACTGTGCTTGTAGCAAACACAAGTAATATGCCGGTGGCTGCAAGGGAAGCATCGATCTATACAGGTGTTACAATGGCAGAGTACTACCGCGACATGGGTTATGATGTTGTGCTTGTAGCTGACTCAACTAGTCGATGGGCGGAGGCACTCCGCGAAATGTCGGGACGTCTTGAAGAGATGCCGGCGGAGGAAGGCTATCCGTCGTACCTAGCTTCAAGGCTTGCAGAATTTTACGAAAGAGCAGGCAGGGTGAGGGCGCTTGGCTCACCAGAGAGAGCTGGGTCTGTCACTTTGGTAGGCGCAGTTTCGCCATCAGGAGCAGATTTTACTGAGCCAGTGACGACACATACTATCAGGTTCATCAAGACCTTTTGGGCGCTTGATACAAGGCTTGCATATTCGAGGCACTACCCCTCGATCAACTGGATGCAATCATATTCGGGTTATCTTGAGGACGTGAGCAAGTGGTGGAAGGAGAATGTGACCGGCGAATGGTATGATCTCAGGGCAGAGTCATACCATGTACTTCAGAGGGAAGATACTCTTAAAGAAATCGTCAGGCTGCTTGGACCTGAGGCGCTACCAGATGAAGAAAAGCTGGTGCTTGAAGTCGCGCGCATGGTCAAAATCGGCATCTTGCAGCAGAACTCTTTCGACAAGATAGACACATACTGCAGCCCTCAAAAGCAAGTCAAGATGGTGGGATTGATGGTTAAGTTCTACAGAGAGGCTCAAAAGGCACTGAAGGCAGGCATTTCGCTTGCAGATATCAGGGCAATGCCGATAATCCCAGCTTTGCTTAAATCAAAATTTGAGATACCAGAAGACCAGCTTAACAAATTTGACGAGCTAGATAGACAGATAAATGAACAATTTCACAAGGCTGCAGCCGTAGGAGGAGAGGGTGCAACAGCAATGACAGAGAAGAAAGAGGCGGAGGTAGTTGCCTGAGATGACGGCCACGACTTTTGGAATAGAATACACAAAGGTAGCCGAGCTCAAGGGACCGCTGATGATAATTGACGGCGTCACCAAGGTATCATTTGATGAGCTGGTCGAAATCGAGACGGTTGATGGCGAGCACAGGCTCGGGAGAGTGCTCGAAGTGGGCTTTGGTAAGGCCATAGTTCAGGTATTTGAGGGAACTACAGGTCTTACAATTACAGGCACAAAAGCGAAATTTATTGGCAAAACTATGGAAATGCCGGTTTCACAGGAACTTCTGGGAAGAGTGTTTGATGGGCTTGGAAAGCCAAACGACGGCCTCCCTGATCCAATTGCAGACAGGTTCCTCGATGTCAACGGCGAACCTATAAATCCAGAAAGAAGAGAGTATCCTACATCATTTATCCAGACAGGTGTATCAGTCATTGACGGCATGCTTACGCTTGTAAGAGGCCAAAAACTTCCAATATTTTCAGGCTCTGGCATGGCACACAACATCCTTGCAGCGCAAATTGCACGTCAGGCGTCGGTTGTTGGCACAAAAGAGGATTTTGCCGTAGTTTTTGCAGCTATTGGCGTGCAGTACTCTGAAGCGCAGTATTTCAAGCGCAGTCTTGAAGAGTCAGGTGCATTAAGGCGCTCTGTGCTATTCCTCAACTTAGCAGATGACCCTGCAATTGAAAGAATCATCACTCCAAGGGTAGCATTGACAGTAGCAGAATACCTTGCATTTGACTTAGGTATGCATGTGTTGGCGATACTTACAGATATGACCAACTATGCAGAAGCGCTTCGAGAAATCAGCGCGGCAAGGGAAGAAGTCCCTGGCAGAAAGGGTTATCCTGGCTACCTCTATACAGATCTTTCAAACAACTACGAGCGCGCAGGGAGGATCAAGGGCAAAAATGGCAGTGTAACACAAGTGCCAATTCTATCTATGCCGGCTGACGACATTACTCATCCAATCCCAGACCTGACAGGATATATCACTGAGGGCCAAATTGTGCTTGGGCGTGATCTGTTCAGAAAGGGCATTTACCCGCCGGTAAATGTGCTCATGTCACTTTCAAGGCTAATGAAGGATGGAGTAGGCGAAGGAAAAACTAGGTCAGATCACATGGAAGTTGGCAATCAGCTCTATGACGCTTATTCAAGAGCGCAGGAGGTCAGGGCACTTTCAGAGATTGTAGGCAGGGCAGGTCTTACAGGCGTAGACTTGAAGTACCTAGATGCTGGCGATAAGTTTGAGCAACACTTCCTAAAGCAGGCTCCTGACGAGAACAGAACACTTGAAGAAACGCTTACTAGAGCATGGGATGTACTTTCAGATCTGCCTGAAGGCGAGTTGACCAAGATCAAAGAAAAGCATGTTAGGCAATACTACAAAGGGTGAAAAGTAGAGAAACATGTCATTTGGAGGTAGGGTTACAGCAACAAAGATCGAGCTTATCAAGATAAGGCGCTCGATGCAGGTAGCCAAGATGGTGCACAAGATTCTAGACGACAAGCGCGAAGTATTATTAAAAAAGATAGACGAAATGATCGAAGAAGCAAACAAGGCAAGAGAAGACATATGGACACCTCTAGGAGAGATCTATTCCTCAGTTTACCAGGCGTACATAACACTTGGTACCACCATTCTTGAATCGATATCTGATTCGACTCCAAGTGTGATGGAAGTTGACGTGAACGTAAGACGTATAGTGGATGTTAAGATCCCTACACTCCAGGTCAATACAAGAGAGGGAGGACATTTGCTTTCATACGGCTTTCTAGAGACAAACGCGTCCGTCGACAAGGCAGCCAAGCTCATTAAGAACATGCTGCCGGGCATCTGCAAGGCTGCAGAATATGAAAATGCTATATTCAGCCTGGCAAAGGAGCTAGAGCGTACGCAAAAGCTGATCAATGCACTTGAATACGTTATAATACCCCAATATCAAGATGCAATATACTTCATCAAGGCAACCCTAGAAGAGCGCGAGCGAGAAGAATTTGTGAGGCTCAAGAAGGTTAAAGTCGTACTCGACAAGAAGAAGAATTATGTGACAGAGGTTAGCACACAGACATGACTACTACTACTATGTCATCAGCAGACACAATTTCCAGCTATTATGAGAAGGCCAAGGTACAACTCAAGGCTGATCGAGACTCAATCGTACAAAAGATCAAAGACGAGATCAGTGCAGCCAAGCGCAAGGCAATCTCAAAGGCCTAATTTTTCTCTCTCTTTTGCTTTAGTTCTTAACTTTCTTGTGCAGTTACTGTTAAATATGGCTTCAAATGTTCGAGCTTTGATAGATATGCAACTAAAGGGAATAGCCCTTTTACCAGTTCTTGCAGCTATTGCATTTGCAGCCTTCATGATGACGGGCACAGCGTTCGCACAAGAAGAGGGTGGAGGCGCGGCTGCAACTGAATCAAGCGCATTCAAGTTTATAGCTGCAGGGATCGCCTTTGGGCTCGCTGCGCTTGGTGCAGGATTTGGCCTTGGCTTCGTAGGCGCAGCAGGTTTGGCGGCAATCAGCGAAAATCCTAAGATGCAATCAAGCGTCTTCATTATCGTGGGTATGGTTGAGTCGATTGCCATCTATGGCATAGTCATGATGTTCATCATCTTGGGCCAGTCATAGCGAGTCCTTGCGCTTTATAGGCAGCAACGACAATACCATTTTTTATTTTTCATTTTTGTGATTAAATCATACAACGTCTTTCCGCAGAGGAAACGATTTTAAAGAGATCGAAATTACAGAACAACTATTATGGGACTAGCCAAACTGATGAAGGCTACTATCATCCTACCACGGATAGAGACACAGGATGCCATAAGCAGGCTGGCTGCGCTTGAATGGTTCCATCCGATCCAGAATGCTTCTGAACATATTAACCCGTATTATGATGACCTTCTGACAAAGGCCCAAAGGTTGTACCAAGAAATTGACGAGGTAGTCAAAATGCTCGCCATACCACAGGAGACAGGCGTGATGGCAACGATGTTCAAGGGAGCCCCAAAAGGCAAGCATGACTATGCGGCAGATGACATCCAGGGTTTTATCGCCGACTTAGAGGACCGAAGCAAACAATTACTTGAAGGTCCAAAGAAGCTGCTTGAAGAGCGGAACAAGATAGAGAGGCAGCTTGAAGAATACAGGAACCTTGAGGCCGTAGTTGGAATGGCTTCGACATTGAACCTTAACCTAGATACATTTGGCAAGTTGCATAACTTTTTTGCAGGCTTGTTTATTGTTGATTCAAAAGACGAGTCCGAAATCAGGAAAAGCCTTGACGACTTGGCCATCTACTCTACTAAGCTAAACGAGAACAAGACATCTCTTACCGTTATTGGTTCTTCAGAAGATTCTGAGCGTGTGCTAAAGGTCCTCAGGAGTTTTGGCGTTAATCCCCTCCAGATTCCGGCTAGCATGCCACAGAACCCAAGTGAGGCATATTCTCTCGCAAAGGCCAAGGTCAAAGAGTTAGAAGCTAGGACCGAGCAGATCGACAAGGAGCTCGAAAAGATAAAGAAGTCGATCCTAACAAAGCTTCTGTCATTGCAGGAGGCTGCAAGAGTTGCAAAGGATGTCTTGGAAATAACAAGGAAGCCTGGAGGCACCAAGAACTTTGCAGTTATCGAAGGCTATATCCCTCAGGAGATGGAGAAGAAATTCAAAAAGCTTACGTCGGACTATGTTTCAGTAATTGAAGATATCCGCCTTACCATAGACAGTCATCAGGGCGAGGGGGGCAAGCAAGAGCCGCTGCCAACGCTCATCATCAACAAAAAATATACTCGCAATTTCCAAGTTATCACAGAAACCCAAGGTCTTCCAAGGTATGGGGAGGTTGACCCGACTCCGATCATAGCTTTCGTCTGGCCGACTTTCTACGGTCTGATGTTTGCCGACCTTGGTCACGGTTTTTTGCTGTTTGGTTTTGGCATGCTCTTTAGACATAGGGGAAACGGTAGACTGAGGGTGTGGGGAACTCTCATTGCAGCAAGTGGTCTTGCGGCTGCTATTGGCGGTTTAGGCACGGGCGAGATGTTTGGATTCCATTTCGATGAGATCGCCATCTTAGAGCCAGTTGCACATGCACTGCCATTCATAGGTCTTCTTAGTGTGTCTGAACTTACGTTTGATCAAGTGATCAAGATACTGGAGGTGTCGATAGCCATTGGAGTAATCCACTTGCTTATGGCATTCTTCCTCCGACTGCGGGCCAATTTGAGGCAGGGCAACAAGCTGATGGTATACACACATGACATTCCTGCAATCGTACAGTACTTGGCTGTTGTATCACTGATATTAGCTGCAATTGGTTCCCAGTATGACATCATTGGTATGTTCCTGTCTTGGAATCACAATGAGCCGGTGCCTTGGCTGACTGTCCTCTTTGGCGACTGGGTTACTGTCAACTTGGTAGCGAAGGCAATGCCTCCTGTAATCATTGCCTGTATAGCTGTAACCATAATCGGCGGAATGAAGGAGCAAAAGCATGCAATCGCTCATGGAAGAGAACCAGAGGGTGGGGGGCTCGTAGGCATCATTGTCGAAACAATGATGGTTAGGACAATAGAGATGCTTGCTAACACTATTAGCTATTCTAGGCTTGGCATACTGCTTCTGGTGCACACTGCGCTCTTGGTCACAGTCAATAATTCGTACGAGCAGGGCGGAGGGCTCGCAATATTGATTGGCGGCAACATTGGCATCATGATGATAGAGGGGCTAATAGTATACATCCAGACCATTAGGTTGCACCTCTACGAATGGTTCCCAAAGTGGTACAAGTCAGATGGTGTCCAGTTCAAGAAACTGGTACCCCAGATGCTCTACACAAACCTAGTATGGAAGTACGATGACGAAAAAAAGGCAATGAAAACAACAGCATAAGAGGAGACATAGAGACGACTACCAATTATTCCTCTTCTTCTTCTTCTTTTAGAAAGCCCCTTTGATTCTCAAATAACCTTGAAATGAGAGTATATACGGATTATCTTTCCATAACTCTACCAGACCTTTGTCAATATCTGATGCCATCACATTGCTTACCCCCATTCGTATGATTTTTTGCATCTACACATTCTCTGCAGATGTCGCTCGCTTGATCGTGTGTCATGTAACTGTAGCTCTAGAATAGTACCGTGCTCAGATGATGATGTAAAAAATCATGCTGACAAAAAAATAGAGCGTATGCAAATTTGAGTATAACAAGTAAATGCATCAACGTAGTACCTATTACATACTACTTCAAATGTAGGCGGACATAAAACAGGATTATTATTATTATTATTGCTACTCTGCACGTACTAGAGACGCCATTATCTTATCTGCCATTATCTTTTGCTCCACACCTGCAGCAATCGCTGCAAGGTTCCGGATCTCAAAAGCCATCAGTTTAATTGACGCAAGCATGTTAGCAACAGTAAACACTGTTCGGTATGAGTTCATCATACGCCTTAGCGACTCTTTCTGAAAGCCAGATTCAAGCTGCATTATGGCGTCAATGTCATTTGCAGCGCTACGTGGGATCAGCTCCTTGTATATCGTACCTGCAAGCTCGCCTATTGCTTCCTGAATCTTTTCAGTATTTATCATCCTCTGCAGCACATCCTTGGATACCTTGCTTGTAGTGGTAACTATTAAGTCATTGACCTCATTTGTACTTAGGCCCCAGAACTTACCCCTGAGAACTGAGAGGATATTGTATGAATCGATATCAACTCCAATCAGTTTCTGTGCATCCTGTAGTTTGGATTCAAACGCAACGGCCTTGTCAAGTGACTTGTAGAAAGCATGATCAAGATAAGTGTCAAACACACGGATGTCGCCCTTCTCCTTGTATGCTTGAGCAGCCTTTCGAGCATCTTCCCCAAATTCGCTTCCTACAAGTGAGTTGACAGCATCGTCAAAATCTTTTGCAACTAGTGCTTTGACTACCAGATCCCTGCGTCCCACAAGCTCTTCTGCTCTCATGTTGACTTTTGGCAATAATTCGTCATAGGTCTTGTTCATGGCCTTGCCCTTGAGGATTATTTTCAGATTCAAGGTGATATATTTCACAAAGTAAGCATTAAGAATCGCAGACCTATTTGCAATATTGAGTATCTTGGCATGCTGGTTGACAAGATGCTCGCGCAGTGCACCTTCGACCGTTTCTGCGCTGTAGGGCTTGGTAAGCTTGGCTAGAGCGTCTAGATAAACTGTATTCTTCATTCTGGTCACTAGCTCTTCTATGTCTCTGGATTCTGCTAGGGTCTGCAGCTCGGTTTTTGAAAGCATCCTGCCTCGGAGACTATGGGCAAGAACAGTGCCGAAAATTTTGTTCGGGATGCTGACCTTATTTGAGTTCAAAGCGTTACTCAATTCGTTTGATACTTATAAAATCATTACTTTGAAAGTTTTCAAAGAAGATGATGACGACCATCATCATCACCATGTTAGTCTTCAAAGAGCAAGGATATTGCCTTTGAGATCCTTCCGGAGAAGGCCAAGAGTGCAAAATGCAGACCAAATCCAATTCCTGCGCTGACACCGATATTGACCCCTAGCTGATAAACGCCGATGAACAGTCCTAGTGCTGGAATAGTAAGTATTAGTGCTATCGCAGTACTGACCCACATTCCTTTTATGACAATGTCTGGCGGAAGTTTGTCGATCCTCTGACTTTCAAATTTTAGTGGGTACGTAATCATCATTATATCATGTTGAGATGATGCAATATTAATTGTAACACATTAAAACACACAATCAGTATTATCATAAAGATAAAAAATTATGTCAAATGGTAGGCTATACGTTGTAAAAATGTCTGCAGAGATCGCAGTTAGAATCAAAGGTTTTACATATATTTTTGCCATGGCTGCTCTTTTGGCATCGTAATATGGTGACCAAAATTATCCGATTCGGAAATAATTATAATATTTTTCGATATAATAACTTAGAATTATTGAAGATTCACAAAATTAATAAACTTAATTAGGAGGCTTGTTATCTCTATACCCGATGCAAACAACATCTTCAGAAGAAGGGAAGCTAGACAAGAGGCTTGAAATGCTGATTGATCAATTTGAACAAGAAGTTGCACCATATGACAGGTGGTCTAGGATATCGGCAATTACCGCACCTGCAGGTGTTGTCACATCTATAGTCCTTTCCATGCTGCTACTGCCATCGGCTTACACGTTTTATGTAGCCATTGGAGGAATTATAGCCAGCATTGGGCTGACAAAGCTACCGATACTCTATGCAGATCATAAGAAACACGAAATTTCTAGACATAAGTATAAGCCAGTAACAGGGGTGTGCATGTGCGATCTTTATCAATACAGAACTCATCTGCGCAAGATGGAAATGGCAACGAATAC
>JALZEV010000144.1 GCA_030861865.1 Thermoproteota archaeon
TTCTTTTACACGGTCTTGGCGCTTCTGCCGAAAGATGGTCTCGTGTAATTCCAGCTCTGTCAAAATACTTTCACGTAATAATTCCGGATATTATTGGTTTTGGCTACAGCGACAAACCTGCTGTGGAGTACACAATGGATTTCTTTATTGACTTTTTCAAAGTATTTCTTGACAATCTCCGCATATCCAAATCAAGTATCATCGGATCATCATTTGGTGGTCACGTTGCCACCGAATTTGCCATCAGGTTTAACCGCATGGTTGAAAAGTTAGTTCTAGTGTCGCCTGCAGGCATGATGAATACATCGACTCCAACCCTTGACAGATACATCATGGCTGCTCTGTACCCCGTGTACGAACATGTCTATGAGGCCTTTAGGGAAATGGCCTACGAGTCTGATGCCGTTAACGATGAGATAGTGACGGACTTTGTGAACAGAATGAGGCTTACTAATGCAAAGTATGCATTCATGTCGACGGTGCTTGGTATAAGATATGCGCCCAAACTAAACGGGAGGCTTTCCAATATAATTGCTCCAACTCTTCTTGTATGGGGAGAACAAGATAAGATGATACCATTACAGTACTCTAGAGAATATGATGAGATTCCAAAAAGGGAGCTTGTAGTGATAAAAAACTGCGGTCACACACCATACGTCGAAAAGCCTATGATGTTTAATAAAATTGTCCTGAAGTTCCTCATAGGCAGAGAACAATAATCAGGTCTCCCTCTGTATGGATCCTTTTCGTCGCCGTTCTATGGGTACCACGATCACCTGCACAAGATCTCCTTCTTCTATGTTGAGTGCTTGCCTTTCAGCCTCTGGAATAGAAATCCTGCCTCCGCTCTGTACTGTAGTCTTGAACATTGCATTATGGAATGTCAGATTCTGGAGAACTGCAAAGTAGTTCTGCATGGCATCTTGCTGAATGTTAGAAAACTGCCGGATAAAGTCCTTCTGTGCCTCACTTCCCTTTGTAAGTGCTTTCTTGAAAGCTTCCATAGGATCTGTAGAATCGCTAGAACTCATGGCATTAGCAAACACAAGTATCATTTATTTAATGTTACCTAGGAGCCTTGTCCACCTAAAACAAAAAATTGCTTGTAATGCTGATAATTAGAAAAATTCAGAGAACAGTTCAGAAAAGACAAATCGGAACAATTTATATATCATGAGCCATTTGTGGCCAAGCATTAGATCATGTACTAGTAAAAAAGTTCAATTAGAACATGAGGTTTCTATATAAGGATTGCAGATGATTTTTTCTAGCTTTGATCCCGTCATCAGCATAAACAGCGGACAGGTTTTTCTTTGGGAAAAACATAAGAATTCATGGTATGGCGTACATGGCGACCAAGTTATCAAGTTCACACAGTCTGACAATAGTATTGAATTTCTTTCATTCCCGGAAGACAAATCCTGCGATCAAAAAATATTCAGACTTGACGACAATATTAAGAAGATATTTGAAGAAATATCGCATGATCCACTCATACGCAGGCTTGTTGGGGCGTATCCTGGCCTCCGCCTCATAAGGCAGAAGCCTCACCAGTGCCTATTCTCATTTGTTTGTGCGAGTAATACCAACATACCTATGATTCGAAGGATGCTCTATAACATGACAAGAAAGTTTGGCAAGCACATAAAAGTTGACGGGATAGACTTCTTTACATTTCCTTCCGCTGCAGATATCAACAGGGCGAGTGTAGATGAGCTTAGGGGCTGCGGTCTTGGCTACAGGACAAAGACAATAAAGGCCGCGGCTTATGCCATCGCAAGTGGACGACTTGACTTTGATTTACTAAAGAAAGCAAGCTATTACGAATCAAAAAAAGAATTGCTGCAAGTCTATGGAATCGGGAACAAGATAGCTGACTGTGTGCTTTTGTTTTCACTTGAAAAGCTTGACGCATTCCCAATCGATGTGTGGATCGCAAGAGCGCTTGCTAGCCATTATAGTTGGCTTCACAAAAACAAATTCCATGATAAGATTGCCCC
>JALZEV010000020.1 GCA_030861865.1 Thermoproteota archaeon
ACCAACCTGTTCAATGTAATGCTGAACCGAAGATCGCAGCGTAAGTTTGAGGATCGGGAAGTAGAGGACTGGAAGCTTGAAATGATATTTGCTGCAGCAGATACCGCTCCAACTGCCGGAGGCTTTCAAGGGTTTGAGGTTTACCATGTAAAAAACACCGATGTTAAGCTCAAGCTCGTACAAGCTGCGAATAACCAGCCGTATGTAAATGCTCCCGTGGTGCTGGTATTTTGTATGAACCCCTCAAGGGTCAAGATGAATTTTCCTCAGCATATAATAAAAAAGTTCTCTGTGCAAGATGCTACGCTTGCTGCTGCTTATGCCCAGCTGGCAGCCCATGCGCTTGGATTAACGTCTGTGTGGATTGGTATGATAGATGAGCAAAAGGTGATGCAAGCACTTGTAACTGATCTTGTCCCTGGATGTATCTTATGCCTTGGCTACTCACAAAAGATGCTTCATCCAAAACCTAAGAGAAAGCTAACTGAACTGATAAATGAAATCTGAGCTTTAACAGCACAGATAACGCGACATTAACGGACATCATTTGATATGGTTCTAACAACTCATCATATGATATAGGTTATTTTGCCTAGAGCGTTACGGATGCACTTTATTATAACAATAGATTATTGATACGGCAGGTTCAACTTCCATCTATATCTACAGAGTCACCTCCGGGTACCACTAGCGATCGGTTTTATAGTGAAGCATTATACTGTGCGTTAGGATTATCATGTTCTCTGCTTATCTTGACGAAATTATGTACATATATAGTAATTCTATAATTAAGACAACTTCCGCAGCAGCTCCTCTTTTTTTTTGCTAGCTTCATATTATATCGTCACTTGTTTATGCTCGAGCAAGTTTTCGGCTTCAATTATCCACTCACTGCATTTAAGGCAAATCCTAACATAACAAACTAGCGCTCAATTTTGTAGAGCGTTTCTTCTACAGCTCGAAGCTCTAGTGAGAGCATGTTAGCAGCTTCTTGTGGTATTTTTCTAGTGTCAAGTAATGCTTCCCTTCTTTTTGTCTTCATGTTCTTAAAGACTTCAATATCAAAGTAGTTGGTGACGCCTTCTTCGCCTTGCATAAGTCTATTGTAATCTATGAGGACCGGTGATGTATGGTAAAATTTCATGAGTAAATCATTTAATTCAGAGAGAAGCTCGTTCTTCCTGCTGCGCGATTCGATAACCTGGGGAAACTGATTTTCAATAACTGCAGTCTTCTCGTTAAGCTCCTCGACAAGCCCTTCGTCTTCAAACATTCTTGCAAAAAGTTCGTCAAATCCTAAATTGTTATAGCCTCTTTTTTCGAGCTCGGTAGCAAGCACTCTGTCAGCAGCGCCTATCATCTTGCTTAAGACCGAAGTAGCGCTATATTCTATTTTTGCTAGCTCCTTCTGTATTTCAATGACCCTCCTCTCAACTTTATAGTAAGGCAGCGCATGAAACTGGATGCCAAAATATGCACTAATATAGAATTTGCCGGCCTCTTTGGTAAATGTAGAGTATATCCTGTGAATGTCTTCTGTAGCTGATTTGAGGATTCCACTAGAAGTCCAGCCTTCGAGCGCGTTTCCAAGCTGTTGGAGGAAGTTCTGCACATTTTGGGGGTCAAAGGTGTCTGCCTGAGTTATTGTGCCGTCGCCCAGCATTGCACTTGCATAGCGCATTGCAATGGTCGGCTTGATAGCCTCCAGAAAGGCCTCCTGTACCTTCTCAGCTGCTGCATTTACTTGCCTGCAAAAGTAGTCCTCTCCCTTAATGGGTGTCCTCACAATCAAGAAGGTGTATAATAGTGTCTAATATATTCACGTTTAAATGGAATAGGCGATAAATTCAAGTAAGATTTGGCTACAGGAACTGAGCAGAACAAGGACGGTGGACAGGACAATACCAGCAAGGGCCTCTTCAACATGATAATGAATAATAATGACAGCAAGAGCAGTAAAGAGGCTAAGATAGTTGACTCAGAAACCCTTGTCTTGCAGACTCAGGACAGGCTATGGAGGGCCCTCAAGCGTCGTTTTCAATACGATGTAACACTCCAGCCTGGCCAAGAATTCCTTCTCAACCATGTGAGTACCAAGGTTCCCCTTGTGATAATGTATGCCGACCTAGTGGGGTCAACTAATATGAGCATGACATTGCCAGCTGATAAGCTGACCACAATAATCCGAGCTTTCACATATGAAATTTCACAAGTTATTTACAACCACAAAGGATATGTGCTCAAATACGTTGGAGATGCCGTCATCTCGTTCTTTCCTGCTGTGTATAACAAGTTGCTTGCATGCGATAGAGCAGTACAATGCTCCAAGTCGATGCTTGCGGTAGTAAAGAACGGTATCAATCCAATTCTTAACCAATATGACTATCCAGAGCTGAATGTCAAGATAGGAATGGACGAGGGTGAAAATGTCATTGTGCAATACGGCCATGACCGAAGCTCCCCGATCGACATCCTTGGATATTGTATGAACATAGCTGCCAAGATAACGTCCCTCACAGTACCTAACAACATCTCGATTGGACAATATGTATACGAAATGCTGCATCCATCGATCAAGTCAAAATTCAGCGAACTGAAGTTCAGCGCGGATGAATGGAGGTACACAGACAGGTACACCGGCCAGCTTTACAGGGTATATTCAATGAGCGACGCCCAAAGATTAAGATAGACCTGTTTACAAACCAAAATAACCCTATCGAAAAAGAGAAATTTAACGGTATGACTTTTGCTTTCTGCGTCGTGCGCTAGGCCCGCCAAATTTCTTGGATTCTGTCTGCCTGTGGTCTCCAGATAGCAGGTGTCTGTCATATTCCGCTATCTTTCTCCTTATCTCTTCACGCATGCTCTTTGTGAGAGGATGTTCTTTTGGGTCCTTGCCGCCTTTCTCTTGGCCCGTCAGGGCACGTGAAATTGCAACCGCGCCTGCAAACGCCTGTCCCATAAAGCCGCCACCGTGGACTTGGACATCGATGTCGATCCTGTTGCGCAACTCGCCTATAAGCGTAAGCGGCATAAGGAGGAGCTCTCTTGCGATTTCAGGACTCACCAGCTCCGCCGGCCTATTGTTCATCCTTACCTTCCCGGTTCCCTTAGCTATTGTGGCTACTGCCTTACTTCTCTTGCGTTGGCCCGGATAAAGATCTATTTTGTTTATCATTCTCCCTTCCAACCTATCTGCTTGGCAACTTCGGCTATAGAGATATAGTAGGACTCTGGCTTAGTTATCTTAGAGTCATCAAATGACTCCATCTTAGTGCCTTTCATAGCTTCAGGAACTCCCATATATACTCTCAGACGCTTGAATGCACTTATGCCGTGTGGCTTGCGCTTTGGCACCATTCCCCTTACCATCTTGGATAAAATTGTATCTGGCCTGCGCGGGTGAAAGGGGCCGTGAATCGGGTTTGTCACTGAATTAATATCCAAATGCTCTTTGTATGAGTCTATTGTCTTATAGCGGTTACCCGATAGCATTGCTTTCTCCGCGTTGACGATCGCAACTCTATAACCTTGCAATAGCAGTTTAGAAACATGTGAGCACATCCTACCCGCAATACAGTTGGTTGCATCAACTACTACCATAGCCCCTTGCTTCTGCTTTTGTACCGTTTTTTGCTCAGCCAATTATTCTCACTCCTTTGCCATCGGGGTGCTGATTGATCAAATCATCAAATGTAACCACCCTGCCGCCAGACTCTGTGATTTCCCTGGCGGCGGTTTGTGATATTGAAAGAGAGCAAACAGTCAGTTTGTGCCCAAGACTGCCAGTTCCTAAAACCTTCCCGGGGACGATTACCACCTCGTCTGCTTTGGTTATCGCTGCAAGCCTTCTGACATTAATCTCACGCCGATTAGCTCTGGGACCTCCAAGCTCCTTTTGGAGAGCCCGCCATATTGGCGCCTTGTTCCTCTTAAAGGCATTGCGAAGACTCCCAATTGTGCTATCAATCACAGTCTGGGCGAACATATGTAATATAAACTCGTATTCGAAAGTCCCCAAATAAATGTAGTGGCCACGTAAATGGCCGTGTGAACTTTAGGTACGATTTGAAGGCTGAATCGTGTAGTTTAACTCGCTTGCAGATCTTAGAATCAATATATTCAAAAATCTATATTCCTTCATTTGCAAGCTCTCTTCTAGACTAGAGCCTTAATTGATCAGAGGCTTGTATCGAAGACCGATATTTAGGCATTCTTTGGAACCTTCAGTGACGATACTAACTGTTTGAAGCTCTTGACCTTTGCAACGAGCCGCTCCCCGGCTGCCAGCAGTATCTCTTCGGCCGTTAGGGCGCCATTTGATTCTAGAACAAGTATTGTCTCATCCTCATTCTTGCCGTCTTTTACCACTGCAGCAGACGTGGGCTGCCACTTCGCATGGTCTTTGCCAACGCCAAGTCTTGCATACGCTTCAAATTTTAATTTTTGATTAGGCGCAAGAACCACGATCGGAATGTCTTTACTGACCGGTTTGACCATCTCATCTTCTGACACAAGCTCGCCTGAGGTCACGGCCACGGTCTTTTCATTCGCCTCTGCGTCAAGCACCAAGAGAACCCTGCACCTGCTGCACCCAAGCGTACTTTTGCAGTCACACTCTTGAGGCATTACGAACCTCCCCGGATCGGTGCGGAGCGGTATTAACCCAAGCCTATGTGCAACCGCCTCGTCGTGCATAACGGACGAATTTTCAAGAACTACGACGTCATCTATCGCCAGCGTGGAGACTTCACTTATCGCCAGCCTCCTGAGTGAATTGACATATTGTCTTGGAATATTGCTAAATTTGACAACAATCCTCTCATTTGATTTTTCAACAATTTCAGCAGATGGAGAAGCCAATACTTTTAACAACTATCGAGAACACCTTAAAAATCTACCGAAAATTGTAAAAATTATGCTCCTTGACAGGCATATATATTCCAGAAATAGATGATCTTATTAAATGACAGATAAATTCACAGTCGCACGCCTCATTTTGGACGGCGACAAATTTGAGCTACTGGTCAAGCCGGACCCTGCACTAGAATACAAGATGGGCAAGAGAACCGATATTTCAAGCGTGCTTGTATCAGATGAGATTTACTCTGACGCCAACAAGGGCTCAAGGGCATCAAGCGAGAAGATGATGAAGCACTTCAAGTCGACTGATTCGGCGGATGTAGCTAAGCAGATCCTCGCAAGAGGGGAGCTTAACCTCACTACCGACCAGCGTAGGAAGATGGTTGAGGAGAAGAAAAGACAGATAGTGCAGTTCATAAACAGAAGTTTTGTTGACCCTAAGACTCACTTGCCGCACCCTATAGTGAGGATAGAGGCGGCTATGGAAGAAGTGAGGGCGCCGATAGATCCATTCAAAAAGGTAGATGATCAAGCCAAGACTATAGTTGATGCTCTCCGCAGGATACTACCATTAAAGTCCGAGACAGTTAAGCTGACCGTAACAATCCCGCCACAATTTGCTGCGCAGTCATACAGCGTGCTAAAGTCTACCGGGGATCTTAGGTCTGAGGAGTGGCTTGCAGATGGGTCACTCAAGGCAGTGCTTGACATGAATGCCAGCATCAGGGGGCAATTTCTTGACAGGCTTGGCTCAGTTACAAAGGGGTCAGCTCACGTAAAGGCAGATTAGACAAAGCATCTACACTTAAAAATATAAGTGCGCTATAACCTAACAGCAAAGGGAGAGAAAAGAAAATAATGAAAAATGACAATATGCTTTCAGAAGGGTTTTTTGCCCTAGTGGTGAGCTTTTGAGCTATGCATGAGATAAAGAGAAGATACGTCATCCCTGGAGACAAGATTGCTGAGGGGACTTTTAGGCCGCTCATGAATGTTATCAAGTCAGGCAATGCTCTCATTGCTACTAGAATTGGGATTGCAGAGACCGGACGGGATGGGGTCAAAGTAATACCGCTATCAGGCGTTTATATCCCACGCGTAAATGACCTAGTGATCGGCAAGATTGTAGACCACTCGTCTCTCTCGTGGGAAGTAGACATCAACTCTTGCTTTTCTGCTCATTTGCCTGCCCAAGATGTATTCGGAAGAGACTTTTCACCTGCAAGAGATGACATGACCAAGCATTTTGCAATAGGCGACATGATAACAGCAAGGATTATAGCATTTGACAGGACGCGGGACCCAATGCTCACTGTTCAGGATCGAGACCTTGGAAAGATCCCAAGAGGAGAACTACTTAGGATATCTGCGACGCGAGTTCCTCGCCTGATAGGGAAGCGTGGCTCTATGATTCAAACCATAGAGCAGGCGACCCAGACGCGAGTACTTATAGGCCAGAATGGAATTGTAGTCGTGACAGGCAGGTCACCTGAAGGAGTAAACTTGGCAGTTAGGGCAATTAGGATGGTAGAGGAGGAAGCACACACAGCGAACTTGACGCAGCGAATTAAAGGACTTTTGAATGTACCAGATACACCCCCACCGCAAGAGAGGAGTGCTCTGATTGCAAGTGCTACTAAACCGGCAGAAATTGAATCTACTATTGATGAGGTCGAGGAAGAATTAGAGGTTGAAGGTGAAAAATGACTCAAGCAAGAAATTTGATAGATGAAAACGGCCAAAGGATAGATGGAAGAGGCACTGACCAACTACGCAGCGTCAAAATAACTGTCAGCCCAGTGAAAAATGCGGACGGTTCAGCCTTCATCGAATTTGGGAAAAATAAGATATTGGTTGCGGTGTATGGCCCTAGAGAAGTGCACCCGAAGCACATGGCGCTTCCTGACAGGTGTGTCCTTCGCTGCCGTTATCACATGTCACCCTTCTCCACAGATACTCGCAAGAACCCCGCCCCCTCTAGAAGGGAAGTGGAGATCTCTAAGGTAATGCGCGAAGCTCTAGAGCCGGCACTCATGCTACAGGACTATCCTAGAGCAGCAATTGATGTTTTTGTGGAGGTACTTCAATCGGATGGTGGTTCCCGCTGTGCGGGCATCACTGCTGCTTCAGTTGCATTGGCAGATGCCGGCATTAGCATGCACGATCTGGTGGCTTCATGCGCTGCAGGCAAAGTCGACAACAAAATTGTGCTGGATATTAACGATGAAGAGGATAAGGAAGGTCAGGCAGATATGCCCGTTGCATACATGCCTCGACTAGAACAGGTGACTCTTTTGCAGTTGGATGGCAGACTTGCACCAGAGCAATTTAACGAATGCCTTGACAAGGCAATTGGCGGGTGCAAGATGGTCTATGAGATCCAAAAGCAGGCATTGATGCAAAAGTACTTTGGCAATGAAACTGAACTAAAGGAGGAAACACAATGAGCTCCTCAAAGAGATCAACTATAATC
>JALZEV010000003.1 GCA_030861865.1 Thermoproteota archaeon
GATGACCTTTTGTTACTGCAAAAGTCAGTGGAATCAACGATCTCTTCCAGCCCTCTAGCAATACAGGACTGCTTGCATGCAAGGTACACGGCTGCGATAGCATTGCCGTTAACTGACATGCCCTTAGTATTGTTTTTAGATGAATAGCTTCTGTATATTTTAGCGCCAGTCTCCGATAGCGACTTTGGAAGCAACAACTTTGAACATATTTTGTCTATAACCGAAAGCACCCTAGCAATCCTCCTTTCCTCTGAAGATGCCTTAAGTCTAGCGTGCAGCTTACGTACACATGCAATACGTTCGGCATTGGCGAAATTGATCGGTTTGCCGTTATAGTCTTTATCTGATACACTAATTTCTGTTTGCAGTCCATAGTTCATCAGTAAAGAGCTAGTTTGGCCGCTGCCACGCAGGTTTTTCAGCCTGTCATCGGAATTGTTAGAATACGTTTCATGTCCGCAGTAATCTATCTTCTCGAGCACGACATAGCCGCAGGATTGGCATATGTATTCACCGTGATATACGTCAAAGATAAGATGCGAGCTGCATTCTGGGCATGATGGCTTGACATCGTTGTCATTTTTTGTACCGTTAGCAAGGAGAGTGACACCTGTTTCCATGTTTATCCTCTCCACCGACCAGTACTAATCTTGGCAGCCGCGATTTTCCAAGTTAACTGTGAATCTTCCTTCATACCATGCTGTTTAAGTTTGCTTCTAGGTGAATCTGCTGGAAGTATCATGAAAATCATTTCCTTGTAGAAAGATAAGTGATTCAACTTATACTTCAATGTTTCATAAATTTAACCTAGCTCTAAATTAACATTTATACCTGAATCTTATATAAGATTTTAATAGAAATTCTTTTATATGCCAAGCTAACCCCTAGCACCGCTCAGCTGGATAACCAGCGCTCGATAAAAATTAACTATCAAAGTTATTAACATTGTGCAGGTTGCACAGAATGATGAATCGCATTACGAATCGCAGGTTCCCGAGGCGTGGAGGATGTCTAGAGCACTAGCAATCTTTATTTTCTGGACAATAGGCTTTGCAATAGGTTCAGCTGGGTACCTAATGGTGCCAAATGCAGTGTCATGGCTAGGCAGCATACTCCCTGAAATCATTGTGAACCAAGCCATACTAGGATCTATTTTAGCCGGGATAGTTGGCTCAGCAGTAAGCACATTTACTGTTGTGACTTGGGCAAACAGAACTCCATAATTTTTTGTTTTTATTAATAACTTCTTCCCTGATTTGCTACACAATATCCTTTCTAATGCATCGTCTATGTCATGTATGATAGACATACTTGTCTTGCCTATTTGTCACTCGATCTTTTCAGTAATTCCAAAAATAAGAAACTGATTTGCCATACGATATTGGTTTCATGTTGACTTCTGTTTCCTCCGGCGGCATTGCAGGATTCTTAATCGGGTATGCAATCAAAAAGGGTATAAAGATCATACTTGGCTTAGCAGGCCTCTTTTTGGGGGTTTTGGCGTACCTAAACTATAAGGGGTTGGTAAGCGTTGACTGGGAGAGGATTGCATCTGTGTCAAATAAGGCTATTACAGAATTTTCTTTAGGCAGCGCAAGCTATGCCTCTTCTGTAATGGATAGCCAAGTAGTGCCAACCATGATGAACTTTGGAGTTCCACTGACTGGTAGTTTTGCTGCAGGCTTTATCTTGGGATGCATGAGGGGCTAGTAAGCATATACAATCATAGTTCAGGCCAAGATTAGGAACAAATACCTCAAGATGCTGTTTTTGTATATCTCTAGAAGCTGCGTTCAGCCCTATTCTATGATCTTGTGGACAGTATTATTATCTGTTCTTCTTTTGCTATCAATTTTCTTCTTCTTTTTCTTTCTACCATCATTTCCAGTTACGATGGATATGGGATGATCATGCCTAAGGAATGCTTCGTAGATTATTTGCTCCTAGATATTTTAAATGAAGCTAGCCAGATATGATCTCTAATTATTGTCATTGCGATCCCATACTTTCATTGAAAGAATTCCCAGATCCGTTCAAAATACTAAGGTATATAGTTAAAAATATTAGGCTTTAGTGGTAGCAACCTTGTCATATGGCCAATACTATCTATACAACTTGTAAAGATTCCTTTAGGGTACCCGTATTAACCTATAATGAATTATATCTGTGCATGATCGTAAGTGTTGTATGCGACAAATGTAGTTCCATAGTATACAAGATGAAAGCGCTGCGCTCTGTAAAGGAGATTTTAGGTCAGTCAAGCAACCGCTGCACAAGTTGTGGCGCTCCTCTCAGCCTTGGAGATTTTCTGATAAGAGCTACAAAAACTTGATATGGCACCATAAGCTGGCGAAGGTTGAGTCTATTTTTGTTAGTGAATTCTTTTGGAAGCTGAATCGGCGTTGTCTAACCTTTAGAGATAGATGGCTCGACTCCAATGAGTATACAAACAAATACCTTTGATAACTCTGTCGAGGTCATTGCATGATTGACATCTTCATCTTTATCTTCACCCGTAAGCGCGTTTCCTGTTTGTTGCCCGCGCCCAGAAAGTTTGTTTTGGGCCTCAGCGGACTTCATTATTTACTGTAGATAGCCATATGAAAGCAATAGATCACTGTCTCGAACCCATCCGGTTCCGATATCTGTTCTATAGAACATATTTGGTATCATGATGTTGGCAACTCTCTGGTATGCCTGCTTGCTTGCTTCAGCAGTGGTAGTACCGGAACCGGTAACGACAAGTGAATAGCCTGACCTGCCTGCGACGTGCCAATCGTTGCCTTCTCTCTTTACTTCACCGAGGTGGATTCCATCCAGGTTCTGTGTTTTAAAAAGTATGGTCGCTTCTTCTGAAAATTTTCTGAATGTTCGATCATCATTGAACGGAAATGGCGGGACAGCTATTACTACGCCAACCTGAAATCCGCTTTTGGTCTTTAGTTCCGCTTTTTCTCCAGAGGAAATAGAATATAGGAATTTGCTCCACTTGCCGGTGACTCCTTCCATATGGATAGATATTGTAGGATATCCAAAGCGCGAGGTGAATTCTAACGGATATATACCAGTTCCATTTGCGATGCAGTTGACATCGATATAGCCGACGTAGCTTGAGGCGGCAAGATTTTGTTCAATTTTTTCAAGTGTTAGTTGAAAAATGCTGCTTTTCTGTATCCATAGCATGAGGGTACCCATCTCACCTGTGCTGGGGCCAATGTTTCCTGGGAACAATCGCTTGTGCTCAAAGTTGATGTTCACGGGCCGGATGAATTCTTTTCCATTGAAGAATGCGCCTACTGCTACCTCTACACCAGAGGAATACTGCTGCAATTGAAAGGCCTTTATTTTATTTGACCAATTCTTTTTGTAATGCGCAAGGACATTAATCACATCATTTCCGTCAGCCTCTTGGCCGACAAAGAGCAGCTCTTTTTCGCTCTGTGCCTTCCCGCTGGGTTTTATGACATATCTGCCAGCGTTTTCGTGTACAAATTGTACGGCATCGTCAAAGTTCGAAAAATTCCAACTTGGAAGCACAGAGACACCTGCCTTTGCAAGCTCCTGCTGGCCGAATTCTCTTTCATTTTCAAGCTTGTCGGTATATAAACTTCCTCCTATTACCTTCTTACCTTCGGATCTGAGTTTTTCCGCTACCTTGCCAAATCCAAGATCGTCAAAGACAACTACGTCTGCCCACTCTGCATGGTCCTCCCATGAATCGACCTTATCTACAAAGCCATCGCCGACGTCTTTTTCTGTCACACTCTGTATATAGAACCTGACATCATTGCCCTCCTGCCGTATGACATGGGCGAGGTCGACACTCAAGGCTTCAGGGGATACGAAGAGGAATTTCAATTCTATTATACAGAGGTGTTATTGGAATTTTAAAGAATATCGGTTCAATGAATATGCTCAATAACTTTACAAAACTTCGATTTTCGTAAGTATAGAAGAGCATATGGTCGTATATGCTTTAGAAAGCAGCGATTCGATCAAAGGTACATCGCCATCATCAAAAACTTTTTAGAACTAGTGGTTCAAAGATGGAATGCATTTGCATATAGGGCGTCGCACATAACTGCAAAAACAAATCAGTCATTCACGACACCATAAAATTGTAATTGCCCTTTCTGCTTGTGGGCTGAAATGAGCATCCACAATAACCTATTACAGCTTTGAGAACTGAATGACTTGCAATTAGCCTAAGCCATACCTAGGCGATGACTCTATCAATGACAAACCTGCATAAACATTTTTAGGGTGTACAACCAACGATAGTTGTGGATCCAAATGTGAAAAGATTTCTTAAAGTTCAAGTGATGTGGATAGCTATCTCTATTGCTATCAGTCTTGCACTTGCTTTTATACTTCCATTCCCATTTGATATTATTGCCATAATAGCAGTCTTCATTAGCATTAACTACTTCATCAGGCAGAGACAGATGAGAAGAATGGGTCTCAACGCATGGAGCTTTTTTGGATCTGCTCCAGGTTCTGAAAAGCAAGGTATCAACTATTATTGCTTAAACTGTGGAACTAAGCATAATCAGACAGCATGCCCCAACTGTGGTTCCAAATTAAAAAAGGCGGGGTTCTAATTTCAAGAGAATAAATAGAGAGAGATATACTTGGACACTTTGAAATTCATCTTATTAGGCTGAATCTTAATAGGCATATGCTCCGTCTGCAGGTCTGCATTGATTGCATAAGGTTCTTGTCTTATTATTTTCAATCTTTATGTGCTTTACTTCCACATTTGTCAATCCGCACTGCTCACACTGTCCAATCATCTGCAGTGAAGACAATGCATACTATAAGGCATAAATCTTTTTGTATACGCCTGGGAGCATTTGATCTGTTCTTATAATAGCTAAAGAGCTCATGAGATACTTAAGCCCATTTCTAAATGCTCAACTGAGCCATCCAAGGTATTTAGTAGGAGGAGGAGCAGGAGTAATCAAATAAGTAATAGCCTTCTCCACATGGTTCCTGTATCCAATTGCTCTATTGGAGAGTTAACAAGGTCAGCTATTGCGCCAAGATAAGATCTTTTGCATTGTTGTTGTTAAACAAATAAAATGAGATCCATATGTGTCCATGCTGATGAGAAATAAATCATAGGAAAAAAGACAAAAAAATATCAATCAAGAGAGATAGAGAACCCTAGTAATAATATCTAGCATCAGGGAACGATTCAATTTCAGATATTAACTGCCATACTGAGCGGTACCTTTTTTCAGCGTCCAGCTCAAGCATCTTCAATATGCACATGTCAAGTTCTTTAGTAATGGTAGGATGGTACTTGGAAGGCGGGTCCACAACTTTTGATCTTTTCAGTCTGCTATCCCTTGGATCATACATCGACGGCTTTCTTCCTGTCATCATTTCATAAAATATGACTCCTAAAGAGTAGATGTCTGCCCGTCCATCTATTATATCAAACATGAACCACTGTTCAGGTGCACAGTAACCTGGTGTGCCTCCTATCTGGCCTGCTGACGCTGTAAGAGCAATCGACTTTCTTCCTATGTCTCTGCCAAGACCCCAATCAGTTATTTTTATTTGTGCTCTGTCACTGCTCGTATACATGATATTTTCAGGCTTCAAGTCTCGGTGATATATCCCGGCACTATGAGCTTGTGCAAGTGCGTGGCAAGCGGGCAGAATTACGGTATTGATGCTCCAATTTCTATGGAATACATAAGAATCTTTGAATTTATCATCCATGTGGTCCCCAAGGGATCCACCACGAAGATATTCCATGGTATACCATGGGCTAAAATCAGGAGGATCTCCGCCAAGGTTCCATTCAAGGATTTTTACGATGTTTGGATGATTTAGCTGAGCAAGTATCTTGATTTCAGTTTCAAACCTTTGTTTGTTGCTTGTACCAAGATCTCTTAACAGCTTCATAGCATAGGCGTTACCGTCGCTAGCCTGGACTTCATAAACATTGCCAAACCCCCCGGAACCAAGTTTCCGGACTATCTGGTATTTCATTTACGTGCAACTCTCTGTACAGTGACGAAGTGTCAAAGAGGTAATATAATACCTGTCGGGAAAGAAAATTTGTAGTTCTGGAGCGATAGTTATCTCGGCTAACTATCAGCTCGTTGCGGAATGACCCCGCGTAGACCAGTAGTCAAACTACTCAAGTGCATATAATGTAAGCAAGAATAGTACTACTTGCATTTCTTCTTATTGCTAAGATATGATGAAATTATTCAAATGGTAGCTGTATATTTTTCTCCTTTGTTCTTGTTGTAGTACACTAAAATCATCCTTATGTTAAAAACAAAAAGGTCTAACAGTAGAATCAAATCTTACAGGCAGTGATAGTTCGTATGAAAGGAGGTCAGGTATACTATTGTTTAGTATAAATGTACCAAGATCACTTAGCATTGTGATCCCTTTTTTATCCCGTTCTGTCGCTTTTTCTGTCATATACATTGAGATAAAATATTAGTAAGAAAAGTTGTAAGCAGAGGGAGAGAAGCTTCGCCTGCCACGTCGTGTGTCATAATAGGCTATTTCTCTGCTGCTAGCTAGGCTTGCGACCAGAATAAAGAAGAAGAAGTCAAGTCACAGATAAGGTACAATCAAATCTTATTATATACCTACATAAGTGATAATTACTCAAACTAGGTATCCCTAATGAGGAAAGAATACATCGTTGCAAAGATTCAATCAGGACAAGAAGGCTCCCACTATGTTTATGTCACATTTAGTGATGAGAAGGATTATAGGTCTCAAGAAAAGAAGACGCAGAGTCAATTTGGGCCAGGAGTCGGTACATTCAATTCTATTGAAGATTTAATGAAGAATATGCCTAAAATAATGGCAAATATACCTGGCTTGGGAGGAGGACAATCGGAATCTCCTACTGTCAAGCTCTCAATGCGAGAATATGAGGATATGAATATCAAGGTCGGCGACAAAGTTTATTTTGATATTTACAAACCTGATAACACTAACGACGGAGTTTAAAGTTGTGGCTAAGGTGGTTGTTGACTCCGAAGATAATGGACTGGGCGGGATTTGAACCCGCGACCTCTCGCTTGCGAAGCGAGCATTACTACCCCTGAACTACCAGCCCCCTCCAGCTATCGAGCCTAACAAATCCCAATATAAAACATCCAGATTAAGGCATAAGATATTATGGTGCTCGGCAACGTATCATGGGCTAGATGCAAAACTCATGTGATCTCCTAATCATGAACGCATCTGCCGTTATTCCTAGAATAGGAATAATGGGTGATACAAACATAATGATTGAGAATGGCAAGATAAAGTCACTTGCTAATTCTGCAAACGATGTTTCTGCCTCAAGAAAAATAGACGTACGTGGGAAATATGTACTGCCTGGTGCAATAGACCCACACGTACACTATGGAGTATACACTCCAATCAATGAGGCCGCAAGGACAGAGTCAAGATCAGCTGCTGTAGGTGGCGTTACCACAATGATAAGGATGCTAAGGCTTTTTGACAGCTATAGCAATAGTAATATAAGCAATCAATTGCGCGCCAGTAGAGGCAATCATTATATCGATTACTCTATCCACGCCTCGGTACTTAGGCCGGATCAGGTCAGGGATATTCCTTACCTGAAGGAGCTTGGAATCAGTTCAGTGAAAATCTACATGAACCTAGGGGCTGACCTCAATCGCATCCATATGGATCTTGAACCGGACACCTATCGATTAAGGGATGGACGAGTCAATATGACAGATGAATTAATGTATTCAATAGTAAAGGAATGTGCAAATGTGCATTCCACAATATTAGTGCATGCAGAAAATCCTGTAGTTTGTTCTGAGCAAATGCGCAAAGCAAAGGAAAAAGAAATGACCCATCTTGAGGCGTGGTCTTATTGTAGGCCCACTTACTCTGAAGCACAAAGCATTGCCAAGATCTCTGACCTTGGGAGAATGAGCGGTAATGGTGCCAACTTGTACTTTGTGCATGTAGGCTCAACTGGTGCGATTGATGCAATAGTTGCCGAGAGGGAGAAGGGCCAATCGAATTACTATATTGAAACTTGCCCCCACTACTTGACACATACTACTGAGTTCGGAAACTTGATAGGAAAGGTGACGCCCCCAATACGTTCAAAAAGCGATCTCCAAAGCATGTGGTCTGCCTTGCGAAACGGTATAGTTGATACAATTGGTACCGATCACGTTGCCAATCGACTTGAAATGAAAATGGGAAAAGGCGATATCTGGTCAGCTCTTTCCGGCTTTCCTGGCATTGCTACAATGCTGCCGGTGCTCTTGAGCGAAGGCGTGAATGAGAATAGAATCAGCATTGAGAGGGTCGCCGAAGTCACCAGCTACAACACGGCAAAGATATTTGGCATATATCCGAAGAAAGGCACTATTCAGCCAGGCTCAGATGCAGACTTGACAATAGTTGATCTCGATCTTGAAAAGATTGTTACGGCTGACCTGCTTCAATCGTATTCTGATTATACCATTTACGAAGGTTGGAAGCTTCGCGGCTGGCCTATCATGACGATTGTACGAGGCAACATCATCATGGAAGACGGCCAGGTAGCTAATGAAGCACTTGGACATGGAGAGTTTGTTCCACGACCAGTTGCTACCAATCAGGAAATTTAGTGCTACCTTTCTCCGCTACGCCTTTTTTTGTATTTTGATAACGACATATAGGCAATGAAGATGAATTAAAGAGGCTACCATATCGGGGAGCCGACCTCATTGAAACATGTATGCTTGCTGCTGCGTTAGGACTTGCAATGCAACTGAGATGACTGTTGTTACATTTACAATGACACGGCATCAGACGTATCGTACCTAGGACAATAGGAAGGGTCTCACAAGAGGGCGGATAATATTATCCAAAACTAGAGTAACAAGACAATACGACAGAATTGTACAATGAAGCCCGCATCGCTGACAGATGCCTTCAAATATCTTTATAAGGCCAAACTGAGTCGAATGTTTTTCCCTTTAGATCTTAGATGGTTTGTGTGGACTGTGTTTTGTCCTTCTAGAGCTGGCTATACTAAAATAATAAAATTGCAAATTAGTTCGAAAGCTGTCATCAGCTTTACTGAAAGGATATTGTCTCGAACGAGCCGTCGTTTTTGGCCTTGTAGTAAATGTCTGCCCTTCTTGTAAAGAATCCTACTTCGAGTACCCCGGCAATATTTTTCAGCTGTAGCTCCATCTTTTTCGGATCAGTTATTGAAGGAAAAAACGTATCCAAAATTAGATTTCCGTTTTCGGTTACAAGAGGATAGCCTTTGTCAAGAGTGCGAAGCACTGGCTGTCCTCCAATTTCTATTAGCTTCTTTGATAGGATCGAGCGTGCCATTGGATGCACTTCAATGGGTACCGATCGGCTGAAAGACTGCACAAACTTGGGGGCGTCGGCCACAATTACTACTTTTTTCGCTGCAGAAATCAGTATTTTTTCTCGCAAGAGTGCTCCACCCCCTCCCTTTATCATATTAAATTTGCTATCTATTTGATCAGCACCGTCAAATACGATATCAGTATGCGGGATCCTATTCTCATCAGCGATCCTGAGCGAGCATTTTTCTGCCTCCAGTTTGATTTGTAGCGACGTTGGCATAAATTCAATTGATTCTTTATGTGGAAGCTCAGCCATCTCTCTTACTATGAAACCGACTGTGCTTCCACTACCTAATCCAACCACCTTGACACCTCTCACAAGTTTGACTGCTTCTTTGGCCAACTTTTGAATTGAGTCTTGAAGTGACAACCGATAATCACTGGATGTGGCGGTCTTTATAAAATAAACAAAATTGTTGAAGCTGAGGGAAAGGAGGGGAAGCGGTGGCCAAGAATTGTTTCAGTCCTTAGGTTGCCAAATATAAGCTTAGGTCGCTTGAAAATTCATTTCAGCTTTAAGTCCTTCAGTGTATCGACCACGAGATTGGCAGATGTGGTATAACAATACAAAAAGTGTCACTCCTTGGAAATCTTCATTAAGTCAAACCGTGGTTCTCCGTTTACTCCAGGGTTCAGGTATCTGCTTGAAAGATATTTTGTAATGTCGCCAATGCCTGATACAAGTGTTGCATGTCTGTCCAAGCGAGTTCTGCCGACAAGATCCGAAATATTGCCCCCCTGCTCCGCTTGGCCAAAAATTTCGCAAAAAATGCTAGTTGGATTACATATAGCCTGTATCTGGGTACCCCTCTTAGTCCATCGTAACGTACCAAGGTCTGAATCAATAGATTTCTCCCATGACGGGTCGTTTTCTACAAGCCATCTTGGGATTCTGTTATCGCTTTGCACATTATCAGATCTGTTGTCAATCAATTTATTGCTTTTGTTTAGGAATTAAACTTTTGACCCTCTATATTCTTTAAAGCTAAACCTTGAGCAGAGTTACGTGCTAATATGACACATAGCTATAAGAGCAAGTACAAATTAACGTGTGGTGAAAGAAAAGCATGACACACCTATTTTTTGAGGTCCTCCAGATTGATATGTTTACTTTTGGCAACTATACCATTATTTGTGTTGGTTCAATAGGTGATTAGGTATAAGCATTCATGAATGTAGGTTGTTGAAGTTCGTCTTACCAAATCCTGGTATGGACAGAATTTTTGCTCTAATCAGTTCTGGGTAATTGCTAATACTCTCGAAATAAGCGCCATGAGACGGATTTGAACCTTTGACCTCATTGTGACAGTCTATACCTTTCATAAACAGAGAAATGCCGCTATAGCTTTAAAGTCTCTATGTTTGGATGAATATGCTTTCTATACAAGTTCTCGAAATACTCTCAGGTTATCTATATAGGTATGTTACGTCATAAGAAATATCATTGTTCATACTCCAGTATATCGAGAAGCTAATTCGAGTTGCAGAATGAATTAAAACAGAAGTGTGAATATTTTACAGAATCATCAACCCTAACCCTTATCTTAATCTGAAACGTGTCAACTCTTGAGCACACATTATGAGAATGCCTTCATGCTTCTTATTGGTTTCACCAGCTATGACAATAGCGCTGATAGCAACAGTAGTAGCAATCGCAATTATTCTTTTGGCCCCCAACACTATTACAATAACTAATGCACAACAACAACAACAGCCGCCACTCAACAGTCAACCACCAGCACTAACTCAGAACAGAACAACAATATTCCAAAGTACAGAAGATGGCGTAAGATTGAGCGTGCCACAAGGCTGGGTAATTCATGATGTGAATAATACAGGATCCATATTGTCAGAAGAGTCAGTGCAAGGCTACGCCATACTAGCACAACTTTGTCCACAGGAAGAAGAACAAGCTGCACTTTCGAATGTTAGCGGCAGAGGCAATACAACCACCGGTTGCCAAGGATCTGAAGGGAACATCATACACGTCGTTAGGTATCCTGACCTAGACACTAGACTATTTGCTAATAATGCTACTACTACTACTGCCAACAATTCTATGATAACAACAACTGACAATATTCTAACATACCATCTGCAAAAGCTTCAGGAAGTTGGTTATAGGAGCATGCAGATTGTAAACAGTACAGACATGACATTAAATGTCACAAATGCACAGACGAACCAAACAATTGCAACAGTTCCAGGCCAGTTTGTAGAAATGACATACAATACAGCTTCTTCTCCCAATGAAACAAGAGAAGGTTATTTCATTTTAACTGCTACAAATGCAACACGCCCCAATGTAGGGATGACAAAGGGATATAGCGTCTTTTATGAAGGTGGCAATTCTTCTACTGCTGCTGCTACTGCAGATACAACAACGTCCTCGGGTAGTTTAGCACTTGGACCACTAGCGGCACCAGTTAGAGAGGTATTTGATTCATTTGAGTTGGTAGCACTAGTAGCACCTACAGAACAGCCTCTTACAGTTGAAATCAGTTCAAATGACACAGAAGCTATTGCACCTGCCACTTTTGAGTTTGAAGCCGATGTTGGAGGCGGTACAGAGCCTTATACTTATAGCTGGGACTTTGATGATGAGAGCAGCGACGAAAGTGACGAACAAACCGTTTCGCACACATTTGAGGAAGCTGGTAGTTATAACGTAAGTCTTACTGTCACAGACTCTGGCAGTCAAAGTGCATCTGATAGTGTGGAAATCACTGTCGAAGAAGAAGAAGAGGTAGAAGAACCACCAGCTGAAGAAGAGGTAGAGGAAGAAGAACCAATACCACTACTACCACCGCCCCCAGTGGAAGAAGAGGAAGAGGAAGAAGAACCAATACCGCCGTCCCCGCCAGCAGATGACGTAGCAGAAAATATAGAAGATGAAGTAGATGCCTTCGTACAAGAATTACTTGACAGGTTCGGAGTCGAAAACCCTGGCTTACCCTGACTACGACCATAATGATTTAACAGGACACAAGATGTTTGAAAAAATCATGTTGGTTTCAACAGCTGAGACATTGGAATAATAATATAGACCTGATCATAACGGACACAACTGCTTTGCTCCTGATGCTGCTTATTCCAAATGTATGAAAATATTTATCATTCAATTTCCGGCCGTATTCTTATAGAGTAGGTGGCAGAATGGATTGTGCCGGATCAACCACATAGCACGGTTACAATACTTTGGTTATAGTGCCGGACATATGCTGCACCTGAGATCGTATCTCTATGTGTGATGCAAAAAAGGAGCTGCTGCACTTTTACCAAAAAAAGAACTCCTGGCATCTTTAGTCTACAGGCTCACCTAAAAGTACGATATATAAGGACCAAAATAAAAAGATCAACTAATATGAAAGAGCAGAAGACAAGCCAAGTCACCATATACGTATATAATACCTGCATTCTAGCATAATGAGACTGTGAGGAAACGTGCGATCCGAAAGACTCATGCTTACAGTGCTCAGAGGTCAGGAAGCAAGAAGTACGCCAAAGTAGAAAGGCGAAAGCGCCGAAAGCCAAGATAATTGTTTGTATTTGTTATCGTGATCGAGCTAGCATAAAACTTATATAATAGGATAAAATATTTATATAGGCAGTTAGGATAGCCAAAGATTTGGTGGGATTATGGTAAAAGATATTTCTGTGTTTGGTGATCGCTGCCCTCGATGCGGCAGGGGTTCGATGGTAACTGATAATTCTAGTGGAGAGATGTTTTGTGGTAATTGTGGTTTTGTTGTTAATGAAAGAATAGAGGAGCTGGGACCTGAGTGGCGCGCCTTCTCAAAAGAAGAGCATGAAGATAGAAGCAGAACTGGTATTCCAACATCCCTTGCCATGCATGATATGGGACTAGCAACCATAATTGGACCTGTTGATAAAGATGCATCAGGCAAGCCTCTCTCAGCCTCGATGAAGAGTACTATTGAAAGGCTCAGGACATGGGACAGCAGAAGCCAAGTGCATGAACCGGTGGACCGCAACTTTCGTCAGGCATTCTCTGAGCTCGATCGGCTCAAGGATAAACTGGCAGTAGGGGATGCGGTCATTGAAAAAGCAGCCTATGTCTACCGCAAGGCACTTGAGAAGGGGCTTGTGCGTGGGCGCTCGATATCTGCCCTGGTGGCAGCTGCTCTTTATGCAGCATGCCGTGACACGGAGACTCCTAGGACGCTTAAAGACATTGCAAATGCAAGCAATATCAAGAAAAAGGATGTGGCAAGATGCTATCGATTACTCATAAGAGAGTTAGATCTTAAAATGCCTGTAGTAGATCCAGTAAAATGTGTAGCAAGGATTGCAAGCAAAGCCGGCCTGTCAGAGAGAACAAAGCGCAAGGCGCTTGAAATCCTGAAAAAAGCAGAGGAAGGCAAAATCTCTGCTGGCAAGGACCCAATGGGGCTAGCTGCTGCAGCGCTTTATGTTGCGTGCGTAATGAATGGCGAAAATAAGACCCAAAAAGATGTGGCAGAAGCGGCCGGCGTCACAGAGGTAACGATCAGGAATCGCTACAAGGGACTCAAGACACACCTTAGGCTCTGAGAGAATCAAGTAGCTTTTGTCTTTCTTCTATCAGTTGTTCCATACTATCTATCAAATCAGATATCTTTACCGTGTTCAATTCCGATTCAATCATTCCAAGGCAAATGACAATGTCTGCGTCTATCGACAGTAATCGATCAAGTTCCTTTCTTCGCACTATGCCGTTTGGAGTAAGTACCTTAGTATAACTTTCTGACATTGCCTGCGAAATCTTTGAGACGAGGGCTTCAAGCTTGCTATTTAGTTTAAGCGACTTTTTTATCGCGCGTACCTTTGTCTTTATATTGTGACTGGTAAGCCTATCAAGGGCACGCATTTCGACGTAACTTGATCTACCAGTAGTCATCCCCTTTTGCGCAATAGAAGCAATCCGTACCGTTTCGTCGATGCGGCTCTCCAGCCTTCGCTGTCCTCTAAAGTTATTCCTAGGCACCAAACAAATTCTAGTCCGGCCGGTTTAAATGCCTTCGTATAGAAATAATTAAGCGACAGCTCTGCAAAAACCTTTACTGGACTTCGATGGCTTGTTCGTTAAATCCCTTTTTGACAAGATAAACCTTAACATCATCTCTGTGATCGCCCTGCAGCATGATAAACCCCTCCTTTACTGTTCCGCCACATGCAAGAGTGCTTTTAAGTTCCTTGACTATTTTGGGCATGTCGCTTTGCTTTGGGTTAATGCCTTCTATGATAGTGCTTGTTTTTGAAAAACGCCTCTTTTCAAGGCGGACGACGATTCGTGCTTCTTCTTTATCCAATTCTCTGCAAGCACACAAATCTTCAGGGAGACTGCACTTTTTGCAGATAACCGCCATCAGGTAGGCATTTTTCACAAATCATGTTAATAAATCTTTAATGAATTAAAATAGACGGGATGTTTTTATACATCTTCCTAGCATCTTAATCGAGATTATATCAGAAAATCTGCAGACAGTAATTGTTATGCTGTTTTCCTTGATATAAAAGCCGCCGCTGGCAATACACTGCACGCGCTGGATTCAATGATGTTTGTGCTATGCTTGAATAGATTATTATTATTATTATTATTATTATTATTATTATTATTAACGTACTTTCATGTATAGCTCTGCAAAGCTGTACATTTAGTAATGCGTTTAAAAAAGAATGCCATAGAGGATATTAGGAATTTGCTTTTTATCAATAAATACTATAATAAATACAGTATAAACAGTGAAAAGGACGGATCCCGAAACTTATGACTAAGTCATTTATATTGATAGACGTGGATGAGGATTTAAAGGAAGTGGTAAAAGACGCTATCGGAAGACATCCTGCTGTTTCCGGCGTCTATACAGTTATTGATGGCGGTAATGACGAGAGCGTCATCTATGACATAGTCGTAAAGGTTGAAGCAGACACAAGGAGAGATCTTGATGATGCAGAGACCCAAATACGAACTCGTAAAGAAGTTAGGTCTACGCTTACTTTAGAGGTTATAGAAAAGGATGAGACAGCCATTAGGAGCAAGAATAAGTCCTTGCAAATCTGATCGAATTGCTTTTCAAAGAACCTTTCAGATTAAGGAGCATATGACAATAAATGGCCTGATTACGTGATGACTACGGCAAGTACTTCATAAGCGACTGCGTATGCAAGATAATCTACACATTCTTTAGGATAATTTCTGGGCTGCATTTTGTGATCCATTTTTACATATATAAAAAAATAAAAATGTTATAATCGTAGTAAAGGCAGGGAAATCTTTAGCCATTTGATATAGGAATATCAGCAAGGCCAGCCGGGTGGCTGCCTTCTTTGATCAGACAAAGAATTTTCGACTGCATTCGCTAAGCTCTGTGAAAACCTTGTGATGCATACATACATACATCTTGCGGATGCAGCAATTGGCATGACGATCTGACCCTACTAGAGTAAGTCAAGAAAGAACTGAAGCATAAAGAAAAAATTTCCCGGCAGCAAATATTATACCATGGATTCTTCTAAAGATAATGTCGTCAACAGAATCAAGACCGGAGCATCTCTTCTAGCAAACGGAGGAACACTTACTAGCGAGCCATGTCATATATGCAGCGGGGTCCAAGTGCGCCTTGGAGACAAAATTACGTGCATCAATTGTGGCAATGAGGTAAATACAGGAGGAGGCACCCAGCCAAAGGCAGAACTAGACAAGGCAGTACCAGCGCGAAGATCGGCAGTATTAACAGCAACTGCGTCTCTAATTGAAGAAAAGATAGCATTGCTTGCATCAGAAATAAGGATTGAGAATGACATTTCGATGCAGAAGCAAAAGGCCGAGCTTCTAGAGATATATCTTGGGATTTTGGAAAAGACTAAGAATCTCATAGGATGATCGGCGGAATGTATTTAAGCGTATAGACATATGTTGCTACCAATGAGCAGTAAGAAAAAAAATGCTCCACTCCCTGCTTCAAGCGCTGGTCTTCTGAGGTTCTTTGAAGACGAGACAAGAGGTTTTAAGGTCAGGCCGGAGTTTGTGCTGGGGATAACTGGTGCTGTTATTGGAGCATCAATTATGATAAGAATTCTACTACCTGTCGGTTGAATCTGGATGCTTGCACCCCGGCGCGACGATGTATCAAACATTCACAGGCGCTGGTCTATTACCAGAATAAACCCTTCTTCTTCTAGGGTATCGTATGCTATATGGATCGGATGTGCAGTAATCATTGTTGTTGTATCGCAACTTTACAATTTGGAGGCTGGGATCTCAGGCCTTGCCCTGTACCTTCCTCTCAGTATACTATTCCTGGTGGGCTCTCATTTCCTTGACTATCTTGCACTCAGAGGTACCCCAGTACGCAAATTCTCGAAAATTGCGCACGTTTCTGCGTTCGCTAACGTATTTTGGTCACTGACTGTTCTTCTAGGAATTGCCGCGGATTTTGTGTTTTCCAAGTCTCCATCAATAGACTATATCATCGCAGGCATGCTCCTCGCAGTTGGATTCAGAATAGGTTTGTTCATTTCGGTATTTGGAGCCAGCACACTTAGGGCAATATTAGTGTCGTTCATACAACCTGTCATCTTTTTCTTTGCGTTTATGCCTCCATCCTCCTACTCTTCAATTCTGACGCAAAGCTACACGGGCATCATGTTTGGTGCAATTCTCCTCTCAATTGGTGTAGTATGGACTGTCATCGCAGACAGGGCTGGAAGGCCTGGTGTAAAGAGCACTTTTGGGCTCCTCCGTGCTTTTCTTGTAGCTTGGTCAGAGAACAGAGTAGACATGATCGAGGAACTAATCGAAGCAAAAGCTCACAAAAATCTTATAACAACAAAGGTCATTCGCTTCTTTTTTGCAGGCAACCAGGCGGCTATAGTACTGCCTGAAGTACACCCTGGTCCTTTCAGCATGGTAGGGGGAAGTAATCTCCCCTATGTTCTTTACCAAAAATTCTCAAAAAGAGCGTTGGTAATGCATAGCGTATCAGACCATTCGCTCAACATTCCTTCCAAGAAAGAATTAGATAAATATGTCGAAGACCTAGGACAAATGATAACAGAGGAGAATGGGCGCACGTGCACCAGGCCTGTACAGGTGAGGATAAACAACTCTACTTCAACCGGTATTGCATTTGGAAGTACTGCAATGATCATGCTGTCGCTTGCCCCGAAGGGTATGGAAGACATTCCCAGAGCCGTGAACAGCGAACTTGAATCCTTTAGTTCAACTATCGGATTTTCTGACGTTTTGGTAGTTGACTGCCATAACGCAATGGGCAGCCACCTCAATGATTCTGACAGAAACGATCTGATCGCATCTGCAAAGCAATGCTTGGGCCAACTGAAAAAGCAACCGCAAAACCGTTTCAAGGTAGGTTTTGCCAGCTTAGACGATATAGATCATTCAATAATGGACCGGACAGATGAGTTAGGACAAGGCGGACTTGCAGTACTAGTCTTAAGCATAGATAAGAAAAACTATGCCATAGGATGGGCAGACTCAAACAACATGGAGAATACAGCACGTGACTACATCGTCTCCAAAATAAACAGTAATGCAACTATGCTCGAGATATGCAGTTCTGATACGCACTCGACGTCAGGCAAGAGGACAAGAGAAGGATACTTTGCCCTTGGAACCACCACTAACCTGAACAAGATTGCTACAGCATATATCCAACTCTGCTCCAAGGCAGCAGAGATGGCCGCTGAAGAATCTGCATTTGAGTTTGGTTGTGCCCAATCAACTATCAAGGTAATGGGCAAGAAGCAGTTTGAGGATTACTCTAGCGCACTTGACAGATCGGTCAATGTAACAAAAATCTTTATTGCAATCACTGTTGCAAGCTTTATCGCAATGCTAGCCTTATCCTAGCTGCTCGAGGCCGAGGCGACATACATTTCAGGCAAAAAAGCCTTTACATCCATAATAAAAGATCTGAATTTGTGTATCGGTACAAGTGGAACTGCATTGATAAACCTTACGGACTCAGTATGCAAGGTCAGCATGACGGGCACTGCCTGCGTTATCGTTTTCTCATACTTGATTAGCCACTCAGCTCGTACGGCCTGCTTTTGGGAAAAATTTGATATCGATGATAGGTTACTGCGTTTCCAGTGCTTGCAGTCAACTGCTATTGTAAATCCATCTGAACTGGTTCCGACGACGTCAATTTCCATTCGAGGTTTAGCAAATCTAATGTTCGTCCGAGTGCGGTATCCAAAGGATCTGAGAACCTGAGATGCCAGCTTCTCAAAGTCCCTCCAAGAAAGGAATGTCGATATCTGCTCTATGTCACCTCTCATCTGAAGCGCAAGCACTGCAGCATGGATCCTGTCATATTCCGAAAATTTAACCGTGTTTTTAGAAACAAAACCAATGTTGTTAACTTGTAAATAATCAAGCACACTCTTTGCAACTGACTTACTAGAAATAGCGCATGTCTGCTGAAAGCTATCAAGAGTCATAACCTTCTCCGGTTCGATCGCTGCAAGTACCTTAACTAGCAAATCAGCATGCATAAATACAGAGCACACACACACTTGTTCAATAGCTGCATCTGATATATTTAAGCCGCGCAATAATAGCAGAGGCGGCCGCCACCTGCTGTTTTTTTGATATAGTGTGTCATGAGCAGTGTTGTCGGTAAGCGGCTTCTATGATCATTCCAACCAAATTTGACAAGCAACTACTATATCTATTTCAAGTTATTATAAGAATAAGCAAAATTTGGAGATACCATTCTCCAAACCAGGAGGAGGAGGAGACCCCATGATCAGCAACGTTACTAGAGAGTCTTCTTAGTTTAGAATTTTGATTTGATAAATTCTAGGCTCCTGGCAGTGACAGTTTCTTCCTTTATGAGCTCTAAAGCATCCTCTGGAGTATCAATGTCATGCATAAGAGACTTTGAAAACAAGCGCTTGACAGGGATGCCGAGTTGGATGGCTGCCTTAACATGCATATTGTAACTGTCAGCGTCATAGAAGGTGGCAATTATGGAAGGAGGCTTTCTTAACAGCATATTTGTTCCATCGTATCGAAGTGATGGGCAAATCACTATGCACCTACTCTCTTTTTCAGCCAGCTTGCATGCTTTGGAAATATCGGTTGAATCAAGAAGTGGCAAATCATGCGGGATAACGATAGTTGCATCTGCAGCTTCTTTCATACAATAGCTCTCGGCTAATGCGACTGCCGAGTTGACTCCTCTTTCCTTTTCTTCGAGTAGGAAATTTGCTCCATACTTTAGTGCTATTTCTTCTACACGCATGTCTGCTGACACTAGGATTACTTGCCTAAACAAGCGGACGACAGAAAGAACCTTCAGTGTATCTTCGAGCATTAGTAATGAAAGGCGTATCCGGTCGTCTATATCTAATATTGATGAGAGTCGCGTCTTTGCATTTTCAAAGCTCTTCACTGGAACGATTGCAAAGGTCTTCATCATCATCATCATAATTTTAATTTCTTTTCATTTCAACTAGTTTCAATATGTATCTGCCAAGTCTTACTTCATCCGTTCTGGCCTTCATGGTTATATTAGTTTCATAAACCTCCATGTCAAGTGGCTCAATTTGTGATTTCATACTATGATCCTGCATAGAAATTATGAACTTGCTAACAAAGTCACGGTAATACTTTGCCACACCCACCGAGGAATTCTCAAGCCCAAGCGCCCTCATGTATTTAATAGCTGGCCCGCTTACCGCCTTTCTTCCGATCAGCGGCGAAATAGCTATTACTTTGTCTCTATTTTGCACGAGCTCTTTTCGTAGATCTGAAAGAGCCATGATGGGCCCTATGCTTGAAACGGGGTTTGCGGGCGGGATTACTACTGCTTTGGATCGCTTAATAGCGTCAATGGCAGCAGTATTTGCTGTGGCGCTACTAGCATTATCGAACCTTACACCCCTTACGGTAGGCCTTCCTTTATGTTTGACCCAAAATTCTTGCAGGTGCATATTCCCCCTAGTACTCGTTACAATGCTCGTAGTCACCTCTGTGTCGGTCGCTGGAATAAGTTCGGTACTAATAGAATAGCACTTCCTAAAAAAATTGGTGATCTCAGACAGACTCTTGCCATCCTTCATCATACTTGTTCGGAGCAAATGAATCGCAAGGTCTTTATCGCCTAAACCAAACCAAGTTGGGGCACCAATTTTTTTCATCTGGGCCAGGCACTGAAATGAATCACCTTTGATCCCCCAACCGCGTTTTTGATCAAGCATGTTTGCAAGCCCGTAGATTATGGTGTCAATGTCAGGGCATACGTATAGGCCATGTATCCATATATTGTCGCCAACATTACAGATTACGACAAAATCTTCTTTCTTAATAGCGGCCAGTCCTCTCACCAGTTTTATGGATCCTGTTCCACCCGCAAGAACCGATATTGTCAAATAATATATTGTAAATAAACGATTTATTTTATTATATCTGCATACAGGAGTCTTTTGAATCAATAATATATCAGTTAGATTTCCAATTCATTCTTTTGTATGCTTCTCTCTGTCCTGTTGGACATATCAAATCTGCGAAACTTTCAGCTTCAATATACTCTGGAGAGCAGTTCGCGATATGCGAGTTACAACGGCAAAAAGAAAGACTTTACGCTAATGGACAAATATATCTCTCTCTCTGTGCCACCCATAAGAGCGAACCAAGGAATAAAGATTATAAACAAGACACACAAAATTTAACTTGTGAAGTATTTCACCTTAGTGGTTTCTGGAATACTTGCTGTACTTTTAATCTCATTTTTTGTTACTCAGGCGTATGCTGCAGATTTGGCGGCGTCACTTAGCCCGGCAAGCGGCCTCTCAGAGGCTTCCTTCAGAGGTGTCAAAACAGTCACACTGGAATATCCTGCAGGCAGTACTTTGGCACAGGAACTTAATGGCCAGAATCAACGCGTTGAGTTTACACTGAATAGTACGGCTACTGGGCAGAACAATACTGGTATGAGTGATTTGATTGCGGCGTTAAATAGGGCTTTTGTACAAGCAGACAGCCC
>JALZEV010000027.1 GCA_030861865.1 Thermoproteota archaeon
TGGCGTATGTTTGTTGACGCTGGCAGCAATACTGGCATTTTGATCAACGAGCGGCTTGCAGAAGGTGTAATTTTTAGGATAATGGACGTTATGAGCGGTAAGGTTGCAGAGTTGAAATTATGGGAAGACAAGGCTGAGCTAGAGGCAGCGCTTATGTATCCAGGCCGCTATGTTGTCCACTCTGTCATGTCAGCGGACGGCGATGATCAAATCGTATCAGCGTCTACCGACAGGCTCCACAATATCGCCGGTACGTATGTAGGCAAAGATGATCCAATAGCAATAGTCAGAACCCAAAAGAATTTTCCAGCTACCGAAGAGGCAGGCAGCTCCTTCAATGAACCTCATTACGTCGCAGGCAACACAAGGGGAAGCCATCATATGCCCCTGATGCCAGTCAAACTTAACTCTGCTGCATCACTCAATTACTCTATCCCGATCGTATCATGTCTGCTTTTTAGTATGCGCAATGGTAAGCTCACAGGTCCACATGACGGCTTTGGCACTGCTGATTGGGACCTACAGAGGATGAGGGCAGCTGAGCGTGCCATGATAATGCGTAACCAAGGCTTTATCCACCCGGCCACACTCGTTCCAGACGAGCTGGAATACAACAAAGGCTATGAGGCTAGAATGTCAAAGCTGCAGAGCAAGTTCAAAGATTTAGAGGAGATAATGAACGGCAAAAGCAAAGCGGCAACAACAACAAAAAAGGCGGCTGCTGCTTCTGCTGCTGCAAAACAGGCTAAAGCTGGCAGTAGCAAACTTTGAAGCGTCCACTGATCATCAATTTCAAAAACTATGAAGAAGTATCTGCAGATAAGGCCATCAAATTAGCTGAATTAGCGCGTCAAGTTGCGGAGAAGCTAGAAGTAGAAATAGTAGTTGCTCCACCACAGCCTGTGCTGGCTCTGCTTGCAAAAAATATACAAATACCAGTGATATGCCAGCACGTTGACAACGAAAAGATGGGCCCCAGTACCGGTTTTGTTGTACCCGAGATCGCCAAGTCGTATGGTGCGGTTGGATCGCTGATTAATCACAGCGAGCATCGAATAGAGGTGAGCTCAATCGCAATGCTAGTAGAGAGGATGAGAAAGATTGGTATGGCGTCAATTGTATGCGCACAGAAACCACATGAAGTTGTTGAGATATCTACACTTCAGCCTGACTTTATCGCAATAGAGCCGCCCGAGCTTATCGGCAGCGGAAGAGCGGTTTCAAAGGAAAACCCTGCGATAATAACCAAGTCCATACAAGGTGCAGGATCACGCTCGAGTATCATCTGTGGAGCAGGCATTACCGACAAAGACGACGTCGCTAGGGCAATGGAGCTTGGGTCTCAGGGCATACTTGTTGCAAGCGGTATAGTCAAGGCTAATTCTTGGGAAAAAAAGATAACTGAGCTTGCTTCTGGCATGAAGGGCTAATGAGCCGCTGCAGAGAAGTATTATATATTCATCCTTTAATCTTGTTTAGGATTATTAGATCTACTACTACTAATGCCACTCTGCTGCTCTCGTCCTCTGTAAACCATGTTTTTGATGAACAATTCTCCTGCCTTGTAGGAACTTCGGATAAATGGCCCTGCTACCACATAGGCAAATCCCATCTTTTCAATGCTTTTCCTGTATGAATCAAATTTTTCAGGCGTGATATACTCCTTAACTGGCAGGTGTCTGCTCGTGGGCTGGAGGTACTGGCCAATGGAAAGTATGTCTACTCCTGAAGACCTTAGATCCTTGGCTGCCAGCATAACTTCCTCTGCCATCTCTCCAAGACCAAGCATTATAGAAGACTTGGTATAGATTTTGTAGTCGATCTCTTTTATTATTTCTAGTACACGCAACGATTGTTCGTAGGTTGCTCGTGGATCTCTAATTAGCGGTGAAAGGCGGGCTACAGTTTCAATATTGTGGCTTATGACCTCCGGCCCCGAGTGTGCCACCTTTTCTATTGCATGGCGGTTGCCATGAAAGTCCGGGATAAGGGGCTCAATTATTGTTTCAGGGCACTGTACCTTGACTGCCTTTATTGTTTTTGCAATATGATTCGCTCCTCCATCCTGCAGATCATCTCTGCATACTGAAGTGATAACAACATACCTCAACCCCCACTTTTTGATCGCTTGAGCCACCCTCTCAGGCTCGTCGGGATCAAGATAAAGCGGCCTGCCACCAGCCACGGAGCAGAACCTACAGCCTCTTGTGCATATGTCTCCCATGATCATAATGGTGGCCGTTCCTCCTCCCCAACATTCGCCAATGTTGGGGCATCGTGCTTCTTCGCAAACCGTATGAAGCCCCAGGGAAGCAACGGTCTGCCGGACTTTTACATAGTTTTCCCCAGAAGGCAACTTGATGCGAAGCCATTCAGGCTTTTTTTCGAGTCTACTTACCATCAGCATTTCATTCCCTTTTTCTTTGTCTGTATCTCAATGAGAGCAACAATATGCTCAATAATAAGGATTCATCTTAAATGGATAATGCAAACTCCTTTCTATGATATTCACAAGTCGCTTGGTGCAAAGATCGTGAATTTTCATGGTTGGGAGATGCCAATTCAATACTCTGGGATAATGGACGAGCATGTCAATGTCAGGACAAATGTTGGTTTATTTGATGTCTCGCATATGGGTCGATTTGAAATTAAAGGTCAGCATTCTCTAGCCTGCTTGCAAAGACTAGTAACAAATGACCTTGAAAAGCTGACCGATCATCAAGCACTATATTCTCCTATGTGCTATGAAGATGGAGGCATAGTTGATGACATAATTGCCTATAGGCTTGCCCGTGATAACTATCTAGTTGTAGTCAATGCTTCAAACAGGAGCAAAGATTTTGAGTGGATTTCAAAGCATTCAAAATCAGCACATGTCGAGGATATAAGCGATAGAACTGGCCTGCTCGCAATACAAGGCCCGAGGGCATCTGATCTGCTGCAGAAATTGGTAGAAACTGACTTGCAGTCTGTTAAGTCATTTCATATTGTTGATACAAATATTGATGGAATAGAATGCATGCTATCGAGGACTGGCTATACAGGAGAAGACGGATTTGAATTATTCTTTGATTCTTCAAGAATAGAAATCTGGGGCAAATTGATGCAGTATGCCAAGATATTTGGAATCAAGCCCACAGGTTTGGGCGCACGTGATACTCTACGGCTTGAAGCCGGCCTGATGCTTTATGGAAATGACATAGATGAAAATACCACACCACTAGAAGTCCCATTGAAATGGACTACCAGCTTCGACAAGAAGCAAGAATTCATAGGCAAAAAAGCGTTAATCAACAGCTATCCATCAAGAAAGCTTGTTGGTTTTGAAGTTCTGGAAAAGAGGATAGCAAGGCAGGGCAACACAGTTTTAATGAAAGGAAAGGAAGTGGGTTTTGTGACGAGTGGTAATTTTTCGCCCACCCTTAGAAAATCCATTGGGTTTTGCTTTGTACCTGCTGAAGTTTTGCAAGATCAATCAATTGAGATTGACATTGGAGGAAAGCACTATCAAGCAAAAACAACAAGTACAAGGTTTTATAAGCGCAAATAAGTAGTATGCAGCAACAATAATAATCTCTTTGCTGCCTGTGCGTCAATGTTTTTTCTTGCGACGTGCGCAGAACTGAAAATAAGAGATAAGGTTTTATCTTTGCCGCAAAAAGAAACGGATTGTGTCAGAGTTAAAATTCACAAAGGAACATGAGTGGATTAAGATAGAGGATGAAGCAGCGATAATTGGAATTTCTGACTTTGCTCA
>JALZEV010000029.1 GCA_030861865.1 Thermoproteota archaeon
CACTTGTGTGCTCAAAATGCGACGAGGTCTTTTCCAAAGAGTTCCCTTTAGACCTCGAGGGTCAGACGATAGAGTTCAAGTGTCCGGTGTGTGGCGTGCCTGGCGAAGCAGATCTTCCATACAAAAGCGCCGAAGAACGCGAAGAGCTGGAAGAGGACTTTGAAGAAGTGGAAGAAGAAGAGGGCGGCGAAGAGTTTGACGAAGAATATTAGCCGACTGGCTGTGTGTAATAAGCTCTGACTCTCAAAGCCTCATCTGGCATTCATTCTAAGGATAGCTATGTCATTAATAAGGACAGCCTAGCTTTGGATTGCTATCAAAATGAGATAACAAGATACTCTCTCCCTCTCTCTAGTAAAGGTGCCTGCAGATATGTGTAGGGATAGTCACATGATATATTTATTCTGAAAAGAAGGACTCAAAATTGAGTTTACCTTACGATGACATGACGAGCAAACTCTGTTGTAACTACTAGGCTTCCACTATACTTACAGGCTACTTCTTAGCCAGCTTGCCTAGTTGCGCGAGCAGTGCAGAAAGCTGAATTTCTGGATGCGCACCAGCAGTAAGTCTGTAGTCGTACTCAGCCATTATAGCTGCAAACTCCTCAGGTTTTTCGATTTTCATTTCATATGCCTCCTCGTTTGCATACTTCATAAAGTCGCCCTCTGACATGCCATAGACCTGAGTCAGTTCAAGAAGCTTTGCTCTTGAGTCATTGAACCTTCCCGACATTGCAAGGCGCAGCACTTCGCCCACCCTTGACCTGCCGGAAAGACCAATAGCTGCCGTAACACTTGCCACAGATACTGAACCCATGCTGGCTGCAGCTTGCATTATGTTTATGGAGTGGCGTAGGTCGCCACCTGTTGCCTCGAATATCTGAGCAAGAGCCTTTTCTTCATATTTCACCTTCTGTTGTTCGCAGATCATTTTCAGATGATTGATAACATCTTCTTTTGGTAAGCGTGTAAATCTAAATACTACACACCTGCTCTGTATCGGCTCTATTATCTGAGATAGATAATTACAAATAATGATAAATCGAGTTGTCCTTGCACTGTCTTCAATTATACGCCTAAGTGCAGTCTGGGCCTCAGAAGTCATCTCGTCAGCTTCATCAAGTATGATTATCTTGGGCCTACCAAACTCTCGGTCACTTGCTAGCTTAATTGAAGCAGCAAACTCTTTTACACGCTCACGCACCATCTTGATGCCGCGTTCATCTGATGCATTAAGTTCGAGCGTGTTCTTCCTCCACTCTTCTCCTAGCAGCTCCATTGCAATGCACAGCGCAGTGGTGGTCTTGCCAACCCCTGCCGGTCCGGCGAACAGCATATGGGGTATGTCAGGACTCTTGATCAGGTTGCTTATGCCCTTAATTATCTCCTTCTGATTAACTACCTGACTTAGTTTCTTTGGCCTGTATTTCTCAGACCACATAAGGTTCGCTAGATCTGTTTTTTTGGCCGACTCCATTACGAAGCGTTTTCACTGAAGTTATTAAACCATTAATAGGTTGCTATTTTGCCTCACAAACTGCCAATTTATGATAATAAAACAACTATAGTAGCTAGCTACTAGCTTTACAAAAGCTGTGCTGATATGATATATAATAAGTACTCCGTTCTTAATAGCTCTCCCCAATGGCCGGTATCACTCACTCAGAGCCAAAGATTGAAGCTATTCAAAGCATTTACCAGCTAGGCTACATGCTGGAGGAGGTTAGGGTGACATATAAAGAGGATGCTAAGATGAGCGTCGGGAACATCGTGATTGATGCAAAAGAAGGTGATATGTCGTCTCTGCCGCGTTGGATTGCCAAGATCCTTCTCGAGCAACGTACAGTCGAAATCCAATCACACGACGTCACCAGCTACGTATCACGGACTATGAATCGCGAGCGCATTGCAAAGCCTCATGACCTCACCGGCGTTGATGTTGACTTTTACGTAAGGGTCAACGATTACCTTGAAGGTCTTAAGGAGCGGGAGAGAGAAAACCTGATTGTTTCCCTAAATACATTTATAGCCTCTCGACTTGAAAAAATAGTCAAGCTAGCTGCCGCCTCATCGCTCTCCCCAGAGCTTGAAGGCAAACTATCCGCTGAAGAAAAGGAGCTTTACATTCTGATAAACAAGGTTTCGACGAAATTCAAAAAAGGAGTGCTAAAGAAATTTGTCTGAGCAGCAGACCGCCGCAGCGCTTGCAAACGATCTGGAAAAGTTTCTCAAATCATTCAAAGATCGAGACAGGAATTACAAGTATTTTGACAAGATAAATAACATGATGGCATCAGGTGCTCAGTCGCTTATTGTAGACTATATTGATCTCGATTCTTACAACCCTATTCTTGCCAAAGAGATAACGCATAAGCCCGATGAATATCTTGAGGCATTCAATGAAGCAGTCCTATCAGTCCTGCGCGAGATCCATCCTGACTATGAGCAAGAGATCCGTGAAAAGATTCGGGTCAGGATAGGCAATTACACTGTGCAAAAGGGCCTGCGTGAAATAAACGCTGATTTGATAAATAAGCTTGTGAGCATCTCTGGCATGGTCGTGCGCTCGTCAGAAGTCAAGCCCCTTGCTAAGAAGGTTGCATACAAATGCATGAATTGCAACACGGCCACAGAGGCGCAGCTCAAAGGCCTTGTCATGAGAAAGCCGGTTAAATGCGCTGCGTGCTCGGAAAAAGAGCTCGAAATGGATCCGGAGAACAGTCTATTTATTGACTTTCAGATGGTGCGGTTGCAGGAGCTGCCTGAAGATCTACCTGCAGGCCAACTGCCACATTACATTGAAGTTACTGTGATGAGCGACCTCGTAGACCAGTGCCGCCCTGGCGATAGAATCATACTCACAGGTATAATTAGAATAGAGCAGGAGCAGCTGGCTCTGCAGGCCAAGACTAGCCTTTTCCGGCTTCGTATGGAAGGTAACAACATAGAGTATCTTGGTGGCAGGGCAGGGAGCAAGGACACAAGGTCTGTTGAAAGAATAATGATAAGCACAGAGGACGAGCGGCAAATAAGAACGATAGCAAGTAAGCCCGATGCTTATGAAAAGCTAATCGCCTCATTTGCTCCTCACATTTATGGCCATGAACCGATCAAGGAAGCAATACTGCTGCTTATTGTAGGATCCGTGACAAAGAGGCTTGAGGATGGCTCTACTAGAAGAGGCGATATCAATTTGCTTTTAGTAGGTGACCCAGGTACGGCCAAATCTGAAATGCTAAAATTTACCGCCAAGATTGCTCCAAGAGGGCTATACACTTCTGGTAGGGGTTCTACAGCTGCAGGTCTGACAGCTGCAGTCATTCGTGACAAGTCAGGGATCATGATGCTAGAGGCAGGTGCAGTCGTATTGGGCGATCAGGGAATCGTATGCATCGATGAATTTGACAAGATAAAGCCGGAAGACCGCTCGGCACTCCATGAAGTGATGGAACAGCAGACTTGCTCGGTGGCAAAGGGGGGTATTGTCGCTACACTGAACGCAAGAACGTCGATCCTGTCTGCAGCAAATCCCATATACGGCAAATATGACCCATACAAGAACATTACAGAAAATGTCAATCTGCCAGTGCCGCTGCTGACAAGGTTTGACTTGATATTCATAGTCAGAGATAGTCCTGACAAGGAAAAGGA